>VGMB01000189.1 GCA_016866585.1 Chlamydiota bacterium | reverse complement strand
GAGTTTTCTCCATCGATTTATACAAGTACCGGTTGGAATATTGCCGGGGGAAAAAGAATTACTACTGATGGTAATTTAGAATACCTACTAGATTTTAATCTGAAAATATCAAGTGATCCTCTTTTTGGATATGACGGTGGTCTTTTATGTGCTGATTTTCAGTTTAGAAGGGGAGGCTTCCCAAGTCATGAAGCTGGATCATATCAATATCTCACATACATAGAAGCTAGGAATCTTTGTCAGCTTTTTGAGTTGTGGTACATGCAGTCATTTTCCAAAGACCGCTATTGGATAAAAATAGGCAAAATGGATTGCTCGGAGATTATAGATTATTCAATTTATGCTCAAAATTATCAGTACCAAAGTTTTGAAAATATACCCACTATTAGAAATGTTCCCTATTTTCCTGATTCAGCAATGGGCGTTACTGTTTATTTAAATCCTGTAGATTGGTTTTCTTTATCCGCAGGCCTGCTCGATGGATCTGCTGTTATGGGGGTTAACACAGGTAACATAGGTGTATTTGGTGAGTTTTTTAATGACCTAGCACATCACGCTTTTATGTTCGGTGAGGTGGATTTCTCTTGGTTAAAAGATAAGAGCCATTTTGGTCGAATAGGTGTCGGTGCTTGGAGAAATACTTCTACTGTTAAAAAGTTTTCAGGAGGTACGGCTCAAGGAATGCAGGGTATGTACCTATTGCTAGATCAAACGATATGGAAGCCGCAAGATTCTAGCGATCCAAGATCAGTAGGTTTTTTTACTCAAACTGGTTTTACAAATCCAAATACAAGTCATATAAAACAACTATATGCGTGTGGTGTGAATTGGACTGGAATCCTTCCTCAAAGATCAGCAGATCAATTTGGTGTGGGCTTTTGCATGAGTCGCTTTTCTTTAGTGCCTGGCTCTGGATTTGTAAAGCCCACAGAATCTGTATTTGAAACTTATTACATCTATAGTCCATATGAATGGATTGATATTCAGCCTGATATTCAGTATATAATCACGCCAGGTGGATCTGGAATTCCTTATGCTTTAGTTGCTTTATTCAACATCAATATGACATTTTAATAGTTTTACAAATATCTAGATGAGACGGATTGTGCTTGTTGTGCAGCAGTTTTTTGTACGTCATCTTATCGTTTTCCGCTTATCTTCTGCACTTGGGTTAATAAGGTTGTGCATATTTTTTGAGTGCTAAGCACTTTTTTATGTTCTTCTTTATACTTTTCTTGTGTTTTTTCTATATTTTCTTGAGTGCTTTGAAGCTGTTTTTGATACTGCTTTAGACCTGATATTGCTATCTGAAGTTGTTGTTTTATAATTTCAAGTTCTGGCATAGATCCAACTGAGGACGTTTTGTCGGAAATAACACTTATTACTTCTGAAAGAGTTTTTAATTGATTATTGACCTGTTGCTTTTGATGAGTTAATACTTGTTCTGTTGTTATAAAACTTAAGGAGAATGCAGAAAATTCTTCATTCATCTTTATAAAGGATTTTTCAAGTTTATTTATTGTTTGTTTTTTTTCTTCAGATTGTATCTTATTATTTTTTATTTCTTCTATTGTCTCCTTTAGTACGTATAGTTGTGTGGAAAATCCACTATTGATGCTCTTAAGAGTATGGACATGAATCTCTAAATTCTTAATTGTTTTTTCTAGATGTGTTACACTTAGCTGCAATCTTGTATTTTCACTTTGCAATAAACCTAGATTCTCAGTTAATACTGCATTTGATTCTCTAAGCAGTCTGCTTTCTTCTTGCATCTGTGTTACGATAAGATTCATTCTAGTGACTTCGGCTTTAAGAGAATTATTTCTCTGCTGTAGATTGATTTGGAGGTCTTCGAGTTTGCTGATCGATCTTTCTAGGGCTTCTCTATTTCGACCTTCATCCATTGCGATAAAGTGCCCAATTGTTGAGCCTATTATCGAAAAGATAAAGCAATGGTGATTATTTGTGACTACAGAGGCTGTCGCTGATAAATTTGATACTACCCCGATCCTTGACGAGCAGGATATTGGATGTCCAAACATTTGCATAAAGAGACGCTCAAGGCCTCTGACAGGAGAGTGTGTAAGAACACGTATGTTTTTTTCAGTTTCCGATTTGACCTTGTTTAATTCGATATGGACTTCATGCAAAACCTTTTGCGAATTTTCTAAAAAATTGCAAGGGTCAAAATGTGATTTTCCAGAGGAATGAGGCACCGCTGTAGTGATTCCAATAGGCCTTAGCGTCATGAGGATCTCCTTCAATTTACTTAGATATTTTTTTTGAAGGGATTTTTATCAGATCTTTAAATTTGAATCATTAAAATTTTAAATAACATGGAAGATGTCGCGCATCACAGCTAGTATTACTTCAATCACAATTAGGACAATAATTGTCCACTCAAGACGAGATGAATGTTGGTGTTTTAGCTCATCACTCAAAATTTGAAAAAGCTCATGCACAACATTGAGTTTTTTATTGAGAACTTCTACCCTTTTACTCACGTCAAGGTAGTGAGCTGTCTTTCTGTAGAATGGTTCCAATTCAGGATAATCCCAAAAAAATTCAGGTGTGTCTAGGATCTCCGAGTGCAGGTTAATAAAGTTGCGTTCAATGAATAATCCCCCCATCTTTCTAGAAATTTCTTTTCTTGATAAGGGGATTTTTCCTTTTGAGGCAAGCTCAGAAGGTAGGTGTTTTGTTGTGTCAATGGTCTTTTGGATGACTTCTTCAAAAGTGACTAGCTTCACTGATTGTGCAAGACCATGGGAGACAGCCAATTTATTTAGTGTATTTTTGTTTTGTAGCAAAATCTCATCTTCTTCTATATGCATAGAATCGCCGTAGACGAATGTAAATTCATCGAGCTCCACCTTGGAATTTGGCTCCCTTTCAAAGTCTCTTACATCGCTAAGTATATCTCTTTCTTCAGAATCAGAAAATCCCCAGCAAACAATCACTCCATAAGAAAAATAGAAAACATCTCCTCTTATTTTCCTGTCTTCGCGAATTTGGACGTGAACTACATCTCGAAATAGCTGAGCCGGCCCATCTGCTATTAAATGTTGAAACAACCGAGGGATATCATAGGAAGAAGCTGTGCAGTAGCATGTACAACGCATAATGTTTTCTTGTAATAACTTGTATTAAGATTCTTATAGCTGATCGGAGATTAAAATGGAAAAATTGCGTGAAAAAAAGTGATTTTAGATTGTGCAAAAAGCTTTTTTTTACCGGGTATCCAAAAAAAATTAGTTTTTTCTCTTGAAAAGATTTAGGGATAAATTTTAATATCATCGCTTATTGAATTAATAATCATCCTGCGAGAGTGGCGGAATTGGTAGACGCGCTACTTTGAGGTGGTAGTGAGGGTTTCCTCTTGGGGGTTCGAGTCCCCCCTTTCGCATGTTTTTAATTCATTCTATATGCTTTCCATCTACATAATACCACACACCGTTTATCTTATCGAATCTGCTCAGCTCATGTATCTTGCTTTTTTTATTTCTTATTGAAAAATCTGCTATGAATTCTACGTAAGAAATGTTTGGTTCTTCTGTCTGTATAGACTTTATGATAGTAAGACCATGCCACATAGCTTGCATGGCAAAATCGTATGTTTGTTTAAAAGAAAAATTTTCTAATGCTCTACCAGAACTGGTTTTTTTTAAATAATCTATTTTTTGTTGTGTAAATGCACTATACCGAGATCGCATTAATTGCTCAGCCGTCTCGGGTAGGACTTTTCCGTCTATAATTTTTTGGCAACAATTTTTATATTCTTTTTTAGATCCACAAGGGCATGGATGCATTTTTTACCTCCTTCGAAAATTATAGGGCAGTTGTTCTGATTATTGTTTGAAAATAATGTTCTATAAATAGCAAAAGTTCAGAAGACGCTGGTAAAGATTTAATTTCATTGAAT
>VGMB01000188.1 GCA_016866585.1 Chlamydiota bacterium | reverse complement strand
ATGAAAGAGTTTCTTGCGTTCGTCCTAAGATGACTCAATATTTGTGCGATAATTGCGGCGGATCCGGTCTGATCTCTGCACCTTGCAATACGGCAGCAGAATATAAAAAGCTTCCTCATGTAGCTATTATAGGAGCAGGTATAGGTGGCACGGCGTTAGCTGTCGCCTGTTTACATCGTGGAATTCCGTTTACACTTTTTGAACGCGATGAAAGTGTTCATGCAAGGTCTCAGGGCTACGGGCTTACATTACAACAAGCAAGTAATGAAGTTAAAGGATTAGGTCTTTTTAACTTAAGAGACACATGCAATTCTTCGCGCCATGTAGTGCATACAACCGATGGAAAAGAAATCGTTGAATGGGGGAGAAGAACCCATGAAAACACACAAAAACAGCCTAAACGCACAAATGTGCACATTCCTAGGCAATCCCTTCGTATGGCCCTCTTAGACCAATTAGAAGGGATTAACAACGTTTGTTGGGGACACCGATTAATTAACTTCACCTGGACTGAAGATAAAAGCATTGAATTAACTTTTGAAGTAAATGGTGGGATAAAAAAGACCCAAACAGATTTGGTTGTGGGTGCCGATGGTATTCGTAGCTTTGTGCGCAGCTTATTGATAGGAGAAAGCGCTACACCTTTGCGTTACTTGGGGTATATGGTTATTTTGGGAATTTGTCCTTTAAACACCCTAAAAGGAATTGAAAGTCCTTTACTAGATTTAAACACCGTATTTCAAACTGTAAATGGATATGAACGAATTTACGTTATGCCATATTCCTCGGACTCAATTATGTGGCAATTTAGTTTTCCGCTAGCAGAAGAAGACGCTAAAATTTTAAGCTCTAAAGGAGCTTTAGCACTCAAGGAAGAGGCTTGCCGCAGGGGTAATTGGCATTGCCCTGTTCCTCAAATTTTATCGGGAACCCCCCCAGCACTTATTTCAGGATATCCAGTTTACGACCGAGAACTACTCAACGCAGAATTATTAAAAAATGCTGGAGCTGTCACCTTAATTGGCGATGCGGCCCACCCTATGAGCCCATTTAAAGGACAAGGGGCAAATCAAGCACTTTTAGATGCCCTCTCTCTAGCTCGCAAAATTTCAATAGCATGTCATTCCACACCTATGTGGAAAGAAATTGGATTAAGAGATGTTGTTTTAAAAGAGTTTGAAGAGGAAATGTTAGAACGAAGTAGCAGAAAAGTAAAAGATTCGGCTAAGGCCGTAGAACTTCTACATTCCAAAGATGTGCTACGTGAAGGTGATGGACCTAAGAATAGAACCATAAATCCCAAAGCATAGACAATAATGATAACAGAACTTATCCATGATATACTTAAAAAATTAAAAAGACTTTCATCAACTTATTTACAGACGCTCATGGTGATGATAGTAGTAGAAAGGGACCTATCCTAACCTTCAGTAAACTCAAATCGCAGTCTAATGTTATTATGATTCCTGACTTTGAAGCTTTGTCAGGTCATGCAGAGATCCATAAATCTGTCCAAATGGGTAAATCCTTATTTCAATGGTACTATAAAATAGAAAAAGGATTTTGGAGAGGAAGTCGAACTGGTTCCGGATCGTTTTTAAATCTTGCAAGAACTAAATGTGTTGAACTTTCCTTAAAATATCCAGACCTAATCGATGCTCGATTTAGCGATTTTCACCCAAACGAATATACATGCATGGTATATCCTGAATACTTTTCTAATGGCGCTAGAATAGCTGACCATCTAAAATTTAAATACCAAATTAATATTGATGGAAATGCTTCAACATATGGTAGATTGTTTTGGCAATTATTTTCGGGTTGCCTAGTTTTTAATCAAGAATCTGATTTTACTCAGTGGTATCATTTTAAACTACAGCCTTACGTTCATTTTGTCCCATTCAAAAATGATATTAGTGATTTACCTGAAAAAATTATATGGGCTAAAAAAAATGACAAGACAGCTAGGATAATTGCCCGGAACGCTGAAATTTTTGCAAACACACATCTAAATGCAAAAGCAATCTATGACTACTTGTATTATGTTATATGTACTTGTTCGAAATTGAGTGACAACTCGAACTAAGAGTTTTTCGCTTCTAAATAAAGTGAAAAAATATTTTCGATTCTCAAGTGTTTGTCTTTATTTTGTAAGAAATAATCCATAATTTGACAATCAGTATAGTGAGCAAAATCTTCTATTTCCTTATCAGTTAAACGGCAAATTATGCCGTTTAACTCTTTATCTGATTCCACCAGCTTTCGCATAGTTCTTTTGATTGTTCTTATCCTTCTATGTTTTCTATAAAGACGCAGTGATAAGTAGGCTAAATATAAGCAGGGTATAGAATAAAAAATGGAAAAGAATGAATAAAAAATTGACAGTACTATATCTAAAAATAAGCAGAAAAAAAGCAAACAAACAAAAAACAAAGATTCTTTTGGACTTTGAAATATTGGGCCTAGAGTCTTTCTCACGAAATTATTAGAGGATGTATAAGCCAATATCTCTTCATACTTAGGTTCATTATATGCAACGCGAGCTGCATGAAAAAGCTCGTGGGAGACAACCTCGTCTATGCTATAAAATAACCATTTACCTTTCTTAAACCCAGTTTTAAGCTGTACATGAGGTACTGATATGCCAGAGTGATCTTCAATCCAAAGAGCTGCACCTTCCCACATACTTAAGCCTGTATTGTCAAATGTCCAAGGGATATCTTTCATGATAAAATCATACTTAGCATCGGTTATGTGATCTATTCTAGATTGAAGCAATCTGCATGAAGTAGCAGATCCTTTAAGAGATTCTTGCGTAAGCTTAACCCTTTTAAGAAACTGCTCTTTGGATTCATCTGGACCTATCCAAAAACCCTGTCTAGATAGAGATACTAAATCATCATCGTTATTCACAATATTGACTCCTTTAGTAAATAACTAAATGCCAAGTATTTTTTTCCCATTTTTATCTTTTAGTAAAAAGTACAGACAAAAACCACAGGCGACAAAATTTAAAAACAATAATATCTTTGCTTGTTTATATTTTTTTGAAAGGACTTTATTTTTAGCTTTGAGTACGTCTATTTTGTTTGTGGGAGAATCTAGCTTCTCTTGTGGTTTCCAGATACCATCGCATTTATGCGATGTCCATACAAGCCCATTTTTCTTCCATCGTTCAAGTGACTTTTTAGATGTGATCCTATCCGGATAAAAAAATGATGCAGGGAAAATGACATCTTTACTTCCATTTCTATCAATAACTTCCTTTGCAGCAAGAGTAAAGCTATGAAAAGTTCTGTGAAGAACTTTGAGTGTAAGGCTTTTAGCATCTGTATAAGGAAAGCACGACTCAACACTGTCCCAGCGTTCTGCTACAATTTCCTTAGATCGCAAGAGAATAGGATGAAATGGTTTAGCTCCTATTACAGCATTACAAGGAAATATGCGTGTATCTATGCCGCTATTGCGATGTGGTGGCTCTAGTCCTGCAAAAAAATCTAAGGATGAAACCAATTTTTCAAAAGAGTGATAGCATTCTATATCGTGATCTACATAAATGCCTCCTTCTTGGTACAAGATCTCATAACGTATGAGATCTGATTTCTCACCGTAATTATCCGTCTTCTCTAGGTACTTTTCAAGAAAAGGGGAGTTAATATCAGAGATAAGGCAAACTTGCATGCTTGGGTGAGGAGGGCTTCTACTTGGGTTATCTGTCCAAAATTTAAAAGTCCAGTCTGGATGTAACTTTAGAAAAGACTCAACATAAGATATAGATTTTTCAGGGAACTCTCTAGGCCCCACCCATATATAGTGTAATACCTTAGGGATTCGTGGAACAGAATGATTTTTTAGTATATCAGGAAATCTTTTAAGATATATCTTCTTAAAAAACGTAAGATCTTCTTTATCTCTTAGTGAAAACTTTTTCCAAAACTCCGA
>VGMB01000187.1 GCA_016866585.1 Chlamydiota bacterium | reverse complement strand
TTTTAGTTCTTTTTTTATGCTTCGCAATCTTTGAACACAAGATTCATTTGTAGCATTACAGAGCAGAAGAAAGCCCCCAGTATTTTTGATGGCCACTATTTTACCATTAAGAAGTTCTTCCTTTACTATTTTAATTGCCTCATGCTCCTTTGCGATAGGATTTTGGTTTTTGTCATATAGCGTAAGTTTTGGTCCACACTCACTACAGCATATGGTTTGTGAAAAAAACCTTCGATTCTTGCTATCAGTATACTCTTTGAGGCAAGTATCACAGGGTGTGAAGTCCTTCATAGTTGTGTTTTTTCTGTCAAAAGGCATGCTTTCAAATAAAGAAAATCTAGGTCCACATCCCATGCAATGGACAAAGGGGTATTTATATCTTCTGTTGGAAGGGTCCAACAGTTCACTTTTGCAGATATCACATATCGCTGTGTCAGGAAGCAGGGCTAAGGATACTTCATTATCTACAGAGCTGTTATCGATGATAAAAGAACTAAAAAAGCTGGGGGGCATCTCTTGTATTTGTATTTTTTCATACCAAGCGAGTTTTGGCTTTTGTGATATAAGGTCATTTTGGAAAGCATCAATAGCTTTACAGTTTCCTTCGACATTTATTTCTACGCCAGCACTAGTATTTTTTACATAGCCTTTTAGAGAATGTTTATTAGCAAGGTTAAAGACAAAAGGCCTAAAGCCCACTCCTTGCACGCAGCCTGATATGCAAATAGATATTCGATATAGGAGTGTATTAGCTGGTAACATCTATACTTAAAAGGGTAACAAAGTGGGCATTTTCATCATGTTCATCATTTGATAACTCTGCTTCTATTATGGCGTCCTGTGCGATGGTTCCTGCTGCTGAAATAATGAAATGCTCTTTGAAATGGCCTTCATCCATATGACAGAAAGCACCTAGCCTTACTTTCACTTTAGTTACGAGTTGAGCATTTTCCTTTTTTGCAATATTAAGGATCTTCTTAACCAGAGCATCTATTACGCTTTGTTCATGCATGCTTGTACATCTTTATCTTTTAGGATTTCTTGTATTACCGCAGAGATTGCTTTATCAACGTCATTTGTCAGAGACTCATCTAGGTCATAGTCTTTTCCACTGATGGCAAAGATTGTAAGTTCTTCAGGCATTCTATCTAAGTTTTTGGCCATTTCGATGACTTGAGATAGAGTGGCTCCATGTGTAGATGTGACTGGTGCTTCGCTTGGCATTTGGTCCTTGATTGCGTCGATCTTTTTCCACGTGCCGGCAGGATCTTCCGATCTGCAAGCATCGATGATTATGACCTTTTTATGAGAACCAAGCTTATCAACGAGTTCTCCAACATCGCCACGAGTTTTGTTTAGAGGTAATTTTTCGTTTTGCTCAGCAAGACGCTCTATCGCTACCCATCCAGCTCTATCATCCCCACGAAAAGGATTACCAATGCCTATGATAATGAGTTCATCCATTACGGTATGCTCCTGTTTGAAACTTGCTCTAATAGAGGTTATAGGAGCAGATCGCATTTTAAGCCAAATGAATTACATTTTTTTTCTTTCAAGGTTTAAAAAGTGTGCAGAACATGATATGCAAGGGTCATAATTTCTTATAGCTACTTCACATTTATATCTTAGTTGATCATCAGAAAGACTTTTGTCATCTGATGCAATCTTGTATAGGTCATTTTCTATTGTTCTTTGGTTTTGCGATGTAGGTGGGATGATATTGGCATTTGTAATATTCCCATCGCTGTTGATTTGATATTTGTGAAATAAAAGCCCTCTGGGCGCTTCCGTTACCGCATGACATGTCATTTCTTTTATCTTATATTCGATCGAAGGAGACATGGAGTAATCTTTAAATGTAGAAATTATACGTATAGCCTCTTCTATTGCGTAGTATACTTCAGCCATCCTTATAATGATGCTACGGAAGGGATTAGTACATGCCTTTTCAAATTGGATCTCATCCAGTAGCTGGAGGGTACTTGTAGAGAGCTTGTCTCGACATAGATTGTATCGTGCCATTGGTCCAACAAGGTAAGCACCTTTGCCTTTCATCATGCAGTGGAGTGCTGTGCTATAGTGTACTTGCTGTTCTTCAAAGTGTGAAAGAAACTCTCCTGCAGTGATGTTTAGGCCTGATGATGATACAATACGACCTCTGGAAATGGGGTATTCATTGTCGTTGTAAATACTTACATACTCATAAGATCTGTCAAAATTTGGGAAAGTAAGGGTGTTTATCCAATACATCGATTGCTTACACATCCTAAGTGCCTCTGTCAGGATAGGAATAAGAGAGGTAAGTTCTTTTTCCGAGGGGATTTTATAAAAGCCTCCCACTTTTACGTTGATGGGGTGGATCTGTCTGCCTCCTAAGTTTTTAATGATCTCATTACCAGCCTTTTTAATCCTAAGACCCATGTTTACAATATCAGGATGTTCTTTTGACATCTGCACCATATCTGCATAATGTAAGAAATCTGGGGCGTGAAGCATAAATATATGAAGAGTATGGCTTTCTATCCACTCTCCACAGTACAAAAGGCGCCTAAGCTGGTGGATATATTCGGGAATATTTATACCCAGCCCCTCTTCAAGGGCACACACGGCGCTCATTTGGTAAGCAACAGGGCATATTCCGCATATGCGCGAGGTTATGTCTGGTGCATCCGTATGAGAGCGGCCTCTTAGCAGCGCCTCAAAAAATCGAGGTGGCTCAAAAATTTTTAGTGTAAGTTCTTCGACTTTATTTTGGTTTGTTCTGATATATAAAGACCCTTCGCCTTCTACTCGCGCTAGGTAGTCTACATGTATTGTACGCGATTTTGTTCCGACTTTAACTTTGATCTCTTTTTCTTCACTCATCGTACTTTTTCCACGTTTTTTTAAATGCTTCTGCTGCACAGTTGAAGTTGCTCAGTAATCCTTTTATAGTCTCTTTACGCGTGTTTAGATGCTTTTCCCACCATGATGTGAGGGCCGATGGATCAGGTGTCTCTTTGGGCCCGTAACATCCATAGCAGCCTCTATTATAAGAAGGACATATTGCTCCACAGCCTGCATGTGTTACAGGCCCAAGGCAAGGCTTGCCATGAGCAACGGATACGCAGACATTATTTTTCATTTTACATTCTATGCAGACACTATGCGATTTAATACAAGGGACTTTTTCTAATACAAAACTGTTTATGACTTCTAATAATTGCTCCTTATTAATCGGGCAACCCTGCAGCTCAAAGTCAACATGTACATGATCCGATATAGGAGTTGATGTGGCCAGTGTGCTAATGTACTCTGGTCTTGCATATACTATTTCTTTATATGAGTCTATATTCGCAAAGTTTTTTAGTGCTTGTATGCCTCCGGCATTAGCGCAGGCCCCGATCGTTATCAGCTTCTTAGAAGATGCTCGGATCTGTTGGATGAGTGCCTTGTCATGCTCTGTTGTTATCGATCCCTCAATGAGGGTAATATCATAAGGACCTTCGATATGTGTTTTAGTTGCCTCGGGAAAGTGGGCGATCTCTACTATTTTTGCTAGTTGTAAGATCTCATCCTCACAGTCTAAAAGTGTGAGCTGGCATCCATCGCAAGAAGCAAATTTGAAAACAGCAAGTTTCGGAAGCTGTTTGTTGATGATAGAAAGTTTATTCATCGCATTAAACCTCCTTAATAGATAGAAATTTATCTAGCACATTATAGGGGAATATGGGGCCTTCCCTACATAGAAAAAAAGGCCCAAGTTGACATTGACCGCATGTTCCGGTGCTGCACTGCATTCTTCTTTCTAAAGAAAGGTAGATGGAATCCTGAGGTATATCCTTTCTAAGAAGCTCATGTACAGCAAATTTCATCATGACTTCTGGACCGCATATGTAGCAGAGTGTGCTTGACCCTTCTATCTTTTGCTTACTAATAAGACTAGTTACAACACCGATATGATCTTTCCACCCGTCGTTTGTGATA
>VGMB01000186.1 GCA_016866585.1 Chlamydiota bacterium | reverse complement strand
TCGATGCGTAAAATACTCTATGTCTCTGCAATCCATAATTTTTATGTTGCTCTCAAAAGACGGTGCAACTTTTTTAAATGGAAGAGTAAATACATCTTTAACAAGCCATGCTGGGGTAGTAAATACTTTAAGTGCCAATTCATGTAACCTAGACGCTACGTAGTTTGCATTTCTGGAAAACTGACCTTTATAAAAACATCTAAAGGAGTCGATACGCATCACTGAGACGAAAACATCTGCTAACTTTTGCCTTGATAAAGAACGGGTTTTAGATGAAGAAGAGAAATACCTATTCTTATTGGACATAACCTGAAAATCATAAACAGCTCCCCCTATGACAATCGAATCCCCCATAGATCACCCCTTTAGAAAATATAAGTAATTTCATTAAAATTGAGCATTTGTGCAAAAAATCTATCAATTAAAATTATATTTTATCAAAAGTTTTTTTTTTCGATTCGCGTGTTCTATAGAGAAAAAAATATAAATTTATAGAAATTTTCAATTCATAACATAGGCGTTGCAAGCAGGAATTCTACCTATGATAAATCAAAATAAATGAATGTAAATTTGTAGTCTTGATATCAAAGATCGATTATACTTCTAGCAACGTAAATTCAAAGTAAAGACATTTTAATAGTATGGAACAAGTAAACTCTGCAGCAGAACTATCAGAACAAATCGGAAAAAGAAGAACTTTTGCAATCATAAGTCACCCGGATGCAGGTAAAACAACACTAACAGAAAAACTTCTTCTATATTCAGGAATGATACACACTGCAGGTATGGTTCGAGGAAGAAAAGGACGCAAAATGGCAGCATCCGATTGGATGTCCATGGAGCAAGAAAGAGGAATATCCATTACAGCTTCTGCGATGCAATTTGTCTACAAAGATGTGGTAATTAATATCCTTGATACACCTGGGCACGAAGATTTCTCAGAAGACACCTACAGAACGATAACAGCCGCAGACTGTGCTATCATGGTGATTGATGCTGCAAAAGGGGTCGAAAAACAAACTCGAAAACTTTTTGAAGTCTGTAGAATTAGAAACATACCTATTTTAACTTTTATAAATAAAATGGACATGCCAGGACGCGATCCTCTAGATTTAATGGACGAGCTAGAGAATATTCTACAGATTCAATGTTATGCTTATAACTGGCCTATAGGATCTGGAAAAGATTTCTGTGGTGTTTTTGATAGAAACAGTAAGGAATGCTTACTTTTTACAAAGACATCAACAGGCGGGGCGCAACAAGCTTTGATAGAAAAGGTTTCATTGAATGATCCTGTTTTAGCAAAAAAAATATCCCATGATGAGTTAACTAAACTTGAACAAGAGCTCAGTCTAATTGAAGCTGCCGGAAATGATTTTCGGATGGACGACTTTTTATCAGGCAAAACAACACCTGTATTTTTTGCATCAGCATTGACAAATTTTGGAATAGAACCATTTTTTGATGCATTTATAGATCTTGCACCAGCCCCCCATTCTAGGATTGCAAATGGAACAAATGGAGAAGAAATCGAAATTGATCCAGCAAAAACGCCTTTTAGTGCCTATATATTCAAAATCCAGTCTAACATGAATAAAAAACATAGAGACAGCATGGCCTTTATGAGGATTTGTTCAGGAAAATTTGAAAAAGATATGGTTGTAAAACATCATCGGATGAATAAAGAAATTCGATTATCCAGACCCCACAGCATGTTTTCTGGTGAAAGAACAACACTCGATGCGGCCTATGCGGGTGACATCATAGGTGTAATTAATCCCGGCGTATTTTTTATTGGTGATACTATCTCTCTGACAGGCGGGTTCAACTTCAAACCGCTTCCACAATTCCAACCAGAAATTTTCGCTAAAGTTCTTGTAAAAGATGTAGGTAAAAGAAAATCCTTCGATAAAGGTGTTCGTCAATTGGCGCAAGAAGGTGCGATCCAATTACTATATCCTTATGAATTTGGCTCAGAAGTTATGTTTGCAGCTGTAGGACAACTACAATTCGAGGTACTACAATACCGACTACTTGATGAGTATGGGGTGGAAACGATTATTAATACGCTACCTTATCAGTGTAGTGCTTGGATACTTGGGGATATGTCTAAGTTCCAAAAGTCATCAAACTGTCTTTTGGTGAAAGACATGCATGAAAAACCTATGGCTTTATTTGGATCGACATGGGAAAAAGACTACGCAATGAAAAAAAATCCAGATCATCAATTTTTAGATCTTGATGCTAAACAGTAAAAAGAATCACATGGACCAAGAATACAAAAAAAACTTCCTAGAAGCCGGGAAAATAGCTAGTGCCGTACGAGCCCACGGTAAATCTCTTATTATAAGAGGCGCATCCTATAATGAGGTGATAGCAAAAATACGCAGTGAAATCAAATCTCTAGGAGCGATACCTGCATTTCCACCACAAATCGCCCTAGACTCGGTTGCCGCTCATTATCTGCCTATGCCTAATAAGGACATCATTTTTACTAGTGAACTTGTTAAACTTGACGTAGGCATATGTGTTAATGGTGCCATAGGAGACTGCGCTACAAGCGTAGATTTATCTGGAAAATACCAACACATAGTTGATGCTGCTGAAGAAGCCCTTGCAGCTGCAACAGCTTTAGTTAAAGCAGGTATCACCGTAAGTGAAATAGGATCTGCAATCGAGAAAGCGATACTATCAAAAGGACTAAAACCTATCCGAAATTTAACGGGTCATGGACTTGGAAAGTTCAAGGTACATACAGCGCCACATTTCCCCAACTATAATGACAACTCAAAGTACACCCTTAAACCTGGTATGACTTTTGCCATAGAACCTTTTGCAACTAACGGTGCTGGATGGATATACGATGCTGGAAATGCCACTATTTTTTCACTACTAAAGTCTAACAAAAAATACACAGGTTTTGTTGATGAAATCTACCAAGTCATAAAAAACATAGGTCAACTTCCCTTTTGTACTCACGATTTAATGTCACCTAACACACCTCTTGATTTGGTAAAAAAAGCCTTGAAAATTCTAATCAAGGATCATGTGATAGCGGATTACGCCCCTTTAGTAGACGAAAAACATGGTGTTGTAGCGCAAGCTGAAAACTCATTTCTTATTGATGAAGATGGAGTTGTTACTGTGACAACATTCTAAGATCTTGCCTAGATTGAAGCCATACTTTCAAATTTTAAGGATTTCGCAAATGAAAAAATGGATCTTAATTTTACTCCTGACTTTCCTTTGTCCTTTGAAAGTCTTCTCTTACAAATATGAAATCGCCATAGTATCTATGTTTAAAAATGAAGCTAAATGGCTAAAAGAATGGATAGAGTATCACAGGCTTATCGGTGTAGAAAATTCTTCCTGTATGATAACGATAGTACAGATAATTTTGAAGAAGTTCTTGATCCATATATAAAACAAGGAATCGTCAGCTATATACCTTGGCACACAGGAATAGCGCCGTATATAGATCCTGGTTCTATACCAAAACACACAGGATATCCATGGACTGCATTTAAGGATTGTGTAAATAAATCTAAAGGCAAAGTAAAATGGCTAGGCATCCTTGATACTGATGAGTTCATTAATACCAAAAACGATAAATCTGGCCTTAAAAAAATTCTAAATAAATATGAAAATACAAATGTTGCTTTAGTAACTTTTAAATGGCGATGTTTTGGTACCGGTGAGTTGTGGGACATTCCTAAGGGAGCTCTTCTTACTGAACTAATTTATAAAAGAGCTGCCGATGATTACAGATCTCACAAGCTCACCAAGGATTTTGTTCGTCCTGAAGTCTCTATATTCCCTAGATGTCACGGATCCTCTCTAGAAAAAGGATATACATCTAAAAATTACGACAAAATACAAATTAATCACTACCAATACAGAGGTAGAAAAGAAGCAATTAAGGCGTTGTTGCGTAATTGGCTTTTTGACAAGTTTTTAATTTATAAACTGGAAG
>VGMB01000185.1 GCA_016866585.1 Chlamydiota bacterium | reverse complement strand
CATGCAGCATATCCCAGAAAAATATAAAACTCAAAAGATCATCCATGATTATTTCAGAATTGCGATGCCTCATTCTTCTAAAAATTAAGTAAACATATTTTTTATAAATTAAATTTACGTCCCTTTTCTTATTTTATATTTTATCATTCTAAAAAAAAAAAAAAAGCAAGACATCAACGTACAAGCATTCGACTAACAAACATTTCTGATTCTCAGTAAAATATTTTCAGACCACGAAGTCAATGATATTCTAGCTTCCTACTAATTTAACTTTCTTCTGATTGCCTATTCAGCGTATTTCATCAAACATTCATCCTAGCAGAAAGAGCTACTTCAATACTTCTACGCATGGTACAATAGAGTACGAGTCTATCGAGAAAATCGCAACAATAACGAACAAAATAAATGGCATCTGGAACTTCCAGGGTAGTTTATAGATAAATAGCTCGAAAATACAAATCTACAGTACCAAGTTACCACCGTGAAGAGTTTGCTGCTGATAATTCGTAAGGCATTCGACGAACATTGCGAGTAGAGAAAGCAAAGAACTGAAACTCTCCATTCTATATCGCTTGATCCGGTATTCAGCCAGAATTTATAGATAATTGATACTGCCTTCCTGGACTTAGACATTGATTTTACGTGTGTCGACACTTTGATCATCAATTCCGAATGCGGCACGGGCAAATCAACGCTACTCTAAAAATTATTCAAGCACCTTCACTACGAAATAGTTTCGATAGTGCCTCGAAAGACGCTGAGATCCAAACAAATTCATGATTTTTCGGAGTTTATGCAATCTCACAAACTTCAGATTTAGTGCTTTGAGTCTGTAGGTAAAATAGAAATTCCTAAAAAGCCTTTCATCCTGGTATTAGACGAAATGGTATCAACTTGGGTGCAAAAAGATAGCGCGTTATCATTTTTTAACCGAAAAAACTATGATAAACTTGCCATCCTGCTCCAGCGTAAAATTAATTTGTTCTATTAAATATAAAATACTATATCCTTTAATAATATTTTATATATATGTTTGTGTTTTTAAGGCTGCGAAAAGATGATTTGCATGGACGCCAACTTTACTCTCCCCTTCATGTAAGATATAATGAAACTAGTTCCCGGGAGAACAAAGACAGTGTTCAATAAGTACGAAAAGCCAATTCAATAAGTCAAATTCTCGCGTTCCTACAATTCATTCCAAGCCCTACTATTATAAAAGGAGCCTGAAGCACATAGAATTGCCATCTGCTGTAATAGCGTTGAATAAATTCTTAAAATCGAGTAGTTGCTCGGCGAAAAGAAAATAAGCCACTTTAAGCTCATAGGAGAAACAAACAAAAATGTCAAGGACCAATTCTTGCAGGGTTTGACTTTTTTTTTTATTATTATTATTATTTAAATGGCTTCTAAATTAATTAATTAATTTTTTTTTCTTTAAAGATCCTGATGGCTTTCTGTCGAACGCCAAGGTGTTTCTATACTCTCACACGATACTTGTGGGAATAGATATCCAACTGCTCTACGATATTCACGTATTTGTGGACTGTCCGAATGATATCATCGATGCAAGGCAAAAATACCAGCTGATTTGGAGAATCAGGCACTTTGAAGAGCTTTGGATTGTTTCATTAGGCCAGAATCATGATTAAAATCTTCTTTCTCTGCTCAATTACAGATAATGCTGCGAAATTCCTGCAGTGTAAAAGGCAGATTCGATTATTGAGGAAGATAAATATGAAACTCTCATTTCCATCAAGCAGCACCATACACTTCTGAATGAGGCAGCAGTCTGGACACACAATATGGACTAAACAAGAGAGCTGGCTGAGAGATTTAAACTCAAGCCAGTCCAACTCTGCTATGCCCAGGCAAATAAAATAGATATGATCACCGCTATTGCCTTCTTCAGGCGTGATTTGGGTGCAAAACTTGATCTTAAGTAGCAGATATACTAAAATTTGTTTTTATACTAGCAAACTTAAAATACATTCGAAAAATTCTACGCTGAATACAAAAATCTCCATAAATTCTTCAAGTCACTTCCAGGTATCAACAGAATTGCAGATTTAGAAAGCAAACTAACACACTGCTTCAATGTAAATTTATTTATTTTCGCTTATTTATTTCTAACAACTCGATTTGATCCATAATTTAAAAAGATCACTAAAAAATTTAAGCCTTTATTCTATTTCAACAAACACTTTGGAGCTCTTGTTAAGTGTGTCGCTGAAAGGAAAAAGAAAACTGAGGGACGGACATTTTCTCCCTGCTCATTTTATTATATATCAGAAGAACAGATGACTTCACACGTTAACGAGCTCTCAACTTCCATTTTAGGATAATAAGACCCATTCTTTATGCCCAGCCCGTAGTCATTGCTCCAAAGCTTCCAGTAAGATCTTGATAAAAGGAAGCAACAGTTCCTCGAATAAAACATTTACTATCAGTATCCTAAAAGCTTTTAGGAATGAGCCAATCCTGCTTTTTACTTTCCCATTTGTAATAAAATATTTGAGAAGACAATGATATGTATACATCTAAATGTTACAAAAACTCAATAAAATTAAATTAACTGTTACTTACTGATATTTATTATTTTTTTGTATATGAGGCTGTTTATTCAAAAAAATTATTTTTCATTTTTAATCATAGTTTGCAAAAAGCGCCTCAAGCTAAAATTTCAAAAAAATAGACCTTATTTCCATTCAAGCAGAAGCCACAATTCAAAGATTTTTTATTTATTTATTTATTTACCTTTTTTGAATCATTTTTATTTATCTTTAAAAATGCAATTGGGTTCCCATTCCTTTTATACATAATATTAATCGAAATGGGAACCGCTTATAATAAAAAAATATCTTTGACTTATGGAATTCTAACTTTTCATTTATTTTTCTTACTATGGCATAAAATTCCCATACTCAGTTGCTTTATATTTTATTTTTAATGCATATTACCCATAATCTCACAGGAAAAATCACCTGAGAAGCCTAAGTGTGGAAGAAAGTTTTAAAAAAAAATATATAAGTATTCAAATAAAGAATAAAAGAAAAACATTTAATCAAAAAAATACAGAAAATAGATATTCGAGGTACATAAAAATAATTTATTTGGCTATTATTTAAAAAGAAAAAAAAGAAAGAAAGATTGAGTGGCTTCATTCAAGTGTATATAGATAATATTATCCAGATTCATAGAGCAGGTCTCCTGTTTGCTCGAGGCTATACAGACAATTTTTGAATTCCAGCTCCGAAACTGGCAGATAATTGTAGGCAATGACGTTTTTAAAGTATTTTAGGGTAAAATATTTCTGAGAAGCGGCATTCTTTACCAATTCTAGGATGGTTTCAGGGCCTTTAAAAACTTTTTTATCTCCTAAAGCTGTTAACTCATATTAATTTTCAGATGAGCAGGGGATAGAAAGTTTTTCGCTCTCTTCTTACAAAAAGCATTGTTCTTGATTTTCTTAAGTGGAGTCCTTATCAGATTCATATGCTAAACTACTTCTTTTAGTATCTGCATGCTTCTGCTTCTTAATTTTTTTGCTTAGCACCAAGTTTTTAAGACTGCTCCAATCCCATCCTATATCCTGAGGCCAGTTTTTAATTACGCATACTTCTTAGAAGTCAATTTTTGGAGATAGCTGCAGCAGTTTATCAAAAATAAGGCTCAATCTTCTTGGCCTATAGAGCTGTATAAATATGGAAGAAAAATAGGCTGGATCTACAGCATCAGGCACCATTTTTATCGATTTTATGCGTAAAATTCTTTTTAAACATTTAATTTTATTCCAAATTGCAGAATCAGCCCTTTCCCAAATCAATACATTAAAATAAAGAGAAGACATTCTAAATTTTAAAAATTAATATTAAAAATTTTAAATTAATATTAAAATTTTAAATTTTTAAAATAAACAGCTTTGGTAATGTAATCATACAAAAGAAATATCTTTTAATTATTGCATATATGCATAA
>VGMB01000184.1 GCA_016866585.1 Chlamydiota bacterium | reverse complement strand
AGATGAAAAGTGAAAGACTTAAAAAATTTGAAACCGAACTGCAAGATCTTGAGCAATGGCTAAAGCTTGGACTTGTTCCTAAAAAAGACGTAGAGAAGCACAAGGAAGAGATTAAAAGCCTCCACCAAAGAATAGATGAAGAAAAAGAAAGACTAAAAGTCCTAAAAGAAAGTGGAGAAATGGAAGAGTTTACTCTACCGAAAAGGCCTGCACACGGAAGACAAGCATTTCAAGAACCTCACAGCCTTCCAGATATTGACCTTGGGGAAGAAGGAATGACAGACCTTGGTCTCGACATGGAAACAGATACTTACGAAGTAGAATCATCCTCTTCTGATGAGACAGGAGAAGTAGATGAGGACAATTCATATACTGAAGAAGAAGAAGAGGAAGAAGACCCATATAGCGACCGCAGTCGTTGGAGAAGAGGCATATTAGAAGACCCTGATGCAAACGACTGGTAATACAAAAGAAGTTAGCCTATACTTCCACATTCCCTTCTGTACAAAAAAATGTCCTTATTGTCATTTTTATGTTGTTCCCAATAGAGAAGAACTTCAATTATCTTATCTTGCCGCTCTAGAAAAAGAGTGGCAGATAGTATCTCATAAGATTGCTGGTATGCATATCGTATCGATATACTTCGGAGGAGGAACTCCATCGCTGCTTGGGCCTCAAAAAATAGACAAGGTTCTACAATGGATAGCAGGATCTTCTGCAACCATATCCACAGATTGTGAAATCACTCTTGAAGCCAATCCTGAAAACGTCACTCTTGAGCTAATAAAGGAATTTAAAGCCTGCGGCATAAATAGGATCAGCCTTGGACTTCAATCTATGGAAGATGAACTCCTTGTTCACTTAGGAAGAGGTCATAGCGCATCTAAAAGCTCTCAAGCCGTTATAGATTGTTACGAGGCCGGCATGCAGAACATCTCAGTAGATCTAATGTTCGAACTGCCTCATCAAAATATGGCTCATTGGACACACACGCTAGACAAAGTATCAACCTTACCGATTACACATCTTTCTCTTTACAACCTTGTGATAGAACCCCACACACAATTTCATAAAAAAAGAAAAGAACTCAGCACTCACCTGCCCCCTGAAGAACTCTGCAAAGAAATGCTTGATATTGCAGTGGACAAGTTAGAAACTGCAGGTCTAAAGAGATACGAAATATCCGCATTTGCTAAACCAGGCTATCTATCACGACACAATACAGGATACTGGAAAGCTCGCCCTTTTCTTGGCCTTGGACCATCTGCATTCAGCTATTTCGACAAAAAACGCTTTCAAAATGTATGCAACTTACAAAAGTACTGCTCACAACTTGATAAAGGGATCCTGCCTATAGATTTTGAGGAAGAGCTTTCATTTCCAGCCAATCTTAAAGAGCTGCTCGCTGTTGAACTCAGACTAATCGATGGTGTCAACATTGAAGAGTTTGAAAAAAAACACGCAAAACTTCCCCAAGAAATGCTCAACTCCCTAAAGAAACTCAAAGAATTAAATCTCCTTGAACAAAACAACAATATCATAAAAATGACAAATAAAGGTCTTTTATTCTACGATACTGTTGCTGAAGAAATCATCTAAACATCTAAGCGCTTATCACAAAAACTACAAGTCTTTTTTGCAAGTCGGGCTTGGTTACTTTCTTCCATTCTTTGATTGTATAGCAATATACTTCCTGAGTAGGTAGTGTCAGATCACAAGAAATAGATAATTTCATTTTTTCATCAAGAACGGAAATCAGTTTTTCTAACATTTGAGACGACCTATATGGCGTCTCAATAAAAACATGGGTTGACCCCTCTTTCATAGCTCTTTGCTGCAATCCTTTTAAAGCAGTAGCAAGCTCAGTCCCTTCTTTAGGTAAATAGCCTTCAAAGCAAAACTTCTGAGCGCCAAGACCGGAGAGCATAAGAGCCATGACAATTGATGAGGGCCCCATATGCATCGCTATATCGACATCCTTACGTCTTGCAAGGTAGACAAGCTTTGCTCCTGGATCGGCAAGGCAAGGCAAGCCTGCATCTGAAATAAGCCCCCATTTTTCACCTGGTTTTATTATATTTACAAGCTCGTCAAGCTCTTGTTGCGTGGTATGCTCCGATAGAACTTTAATCGTTATATCTCTAAATGTCTTTCCCTCAGGGAAAGGAAATCTTTTAAGGAAATATCTTCCGCCCTTTTCACTTTCTGCTATCAATCCCGTTAGCAGAGGCACTTCGTTAATCATGGCCTGAGTAAAACAGTGAGTGATTGGAATTTCTCCGTCATTAAGAACGTTGGGAAGTAAGATGAGTTGCGCTTTTTTTTGCATAGAAGCTCTTTTTTTGAGAAATTTGAGAAACAAGCAGATCCCATAAGAACACTGCAGTAAGGGAACTATTTTTAGATAGCAGCTCAATTTTAAACAAACAATTTAGAGCCTCACTGAAAAAATCAACATGATGAGCTGTGGCTAAATAAAAATATTTATCAGCAACATTTCTTCTGATTTGAGGAAGCTGTTGCATTACATCTTCCTTAGTAGCGCCACTTTCGATTAAAAGAGCAATTTGCCGTGCTAGATTGAGATGATATCGAACCTGACCAAGAAGAGGTATTAAATCAGAAAGATCGAATGAAGGATCCCTAATGCTACATCTACCCTCCCATACAAGAGAATCAGCCATCTGCCAACCACTGGGCATGCTATATACAATGCCTATCTTCTTTACGTCATCACTGGATATAAAATTGCGTTCTCCTACATAAGAAGAGATCTTCAAAATCTCCTGTTCAAGAAGTATTATATCGCTAGCGCAAGCATCTAACAGCTCTGTAGCCGTTTGTGGAGAAATCTTCTTACCCTCTTTTAGGCAGCGCTCTACAAGCCACTGCTGTAGTCTTCGCTGCTTATCCCAAGGCTTCTCTTGCGATAAGTCTAACACTACCACATCATTTTTTGCGCTGTTACACACAGAGGAAAAATCTTTATTTGAACTTACTCCTATAAGAAGAAAAGCAAATTCAGAAGGACTTGTAATAAAAGACTCTAGCAGATCTTTTTCTTTCTTAGAAAATTCGGAAGCATCATTTATTCTTACAATTACATGCGAAGAAAATAAAGGACGAGTAGACAAAGCCTCAACGGCACTAGAAAAAGCATCTTTGCGCCCTGATACAGAGACCACATCTATTGAAGCAAATTTATTTACAAGCACATCAATAGCGCTTGAAATCAGCTTTTTCCTTTCGTCTGCATCAGGCGTAATAATAATATAGGTTGGTGAAATGCTTGATGCAACAACATGCTTTTCAAAAGCGGACAGATTTTGAAACTTCAATCAGCTCCCCCAATGAAAATGGAATTCCTGAGTTATTTCAGGGTCTAAACTATTATGCACAGGACAATGGATCGCTGCATGCTCTATCTGCTTTTTGACATCTTCTGGAAAATCTCTGGGACAATGCACTGCAATACCGAGATAGGAGACTTTACGCACCGGCTTAGAGGTCATCTCTTTTTTTAGCTCAGCACGAGTATCAGAAAGGTCAACACCCAATTTTTTTGCTGCTATGCCCATTAACGTAAGCACGCACATGCCAAGGGAAAGAGCAAGTAAGTCAGTAGGTGAAAAATTCTCTCCCTTACCCTGACTTTCTTTAGGAGCGTCTGTTACAAGTTCTGATCCATTTTCTTTATCAACACAACGAACTGATAGATCCCCGAGATAAAATAACTGGTACGTCTTCAAGATAATACTCCTTTGATTTTCTCATACATCTAGCAACAAAGAACAACTCTAATATCAATGATCTTTTAGACAAATGCAAGAAGATTTCATACTATGCAATCAAAGAGGATATCAACTAAACATTTATATTGACATAAGTGGAAAATGCCTTTAGTTTAAGCTTTAAATGAAAACCATATATCTTGGCTACGGGGAATAAAAATGACAAAAATTATAAAAAAAAAATCGG
>VGMB01000183.1 GCA_016866585.1 Chlamydiota bacterium | reverse complement strand
ATTTCTTCAAAAGCTATATTTGGATATCTCAATATCACTGCTATGCAACTACTTTTTAAATGAGGCCTCATTAGATTATCAACAACACACCTGATAATCTCCTTATCCACCTGATTACAATTATCGCAGGCCACCCTTCTAACCTCGTCATAGGGATCTTTTAAGAGCTTTAAAAGAACTCCTCGATCAAAAAAATTACCAATTATTTTTGCAGCTATGATTCTTTCTTCTATTTTTTCTGAATTACTAAACTCTATCAACTTTTGTTTAGCTCTTTCTTTTGATGATGCTCCCCCATATGCCAGATAACTCGATATGATACTTGATGCAACTTCAGGATTACTTCCATTTATCTTTTCAAAATACTCATCGCCGACTGACTTTATTATGCTACTATAAGTTAATATTGCACTGCCTACCACATGAGGATCTTTGTCATTTTCTAAAATAGACTTCACCTCACTTCTTAATGAATTTATACGCAGTCGAAATATTTTTTTAAGACAATACATCTTAACATCAGCATTAGCTGTACGTATCGCTAATTTTAAATAATTATCCATCTTTTTAGGCATTACATTTTCTAACATTTGTAATGCATGAACGACTTCTTCCGGCCTAGCACTAGATAACTTTTTCTCTAAAATTATTATTTCTTCTTTTCCAATTTTCGAAGATCTAGAAAAACTAAACATATTCTTTGTGACAGCTTGCAATAATAATGAGACATAACCTTTTTCAAGATAGGTGAAGTAAATTACAATCATACCTATGGAAATAGCAACAGCTACCAAAAGGAGGTTTTCAACAGACACTTTCATCAGAAAATTCAAACAATATAGTATGACACCCACAATAAATATGGATGTTGGCACCACAATCATTTCATTTTTAAATTGAGCCCACTCCCTTAAATTTTTTTTAAGAGGTTGAAAAAATTGCAACATAGAAGATAAAACAACACTCTCTAAAAAAGATTCGAGCACTATAGTCGCTAGTATAATGATATAAAACGCCCAAAGAATTTGTGCTGGTGCTAGATGTACTATGAAAGCTCCCAAACTTAACACACTCATAAGAATAGGAAATGAAAGAAATGCACCCTTTTGTCCAAATTTAATAAATAACCAAGGATAAATAAAAAAAGAAACAACAAGACTTAATATGTCTACAGTTGCATAAAAATGACCATAAAATATTGTTCTCTCTATATCATTCCCATAAAAAACTTTAACTTGTGAATTGAACACGTAATCAAAAATATAATAAATAAAATATGAAACACCGGTTAATATAAATATTTTAAAAACATATTTTTTATCTTTATTTTGAAAGCTTTCATTTTCCTCTTTGATACCCTCTTTTTCTTCATCAACATTTTCAGACAACTTTTTTGAAGAGAATTTTTTTATTATGAATAGACACCCAAAAGCCATTAACATCAAAATAGATCCAATATTCATTAGATGGTTAGGATCCATATACTTAAGCAGTATTTCCATACAAAAACCCATTACAATACCACCTAATCCGAATGCACCACAAAAGCAACCGTATAATCTTTTGAGTTCGTATGTAGTAAACAATTGGTAATATAAAATAGAAGAAACACTTCCTGTAAAGAAAACGATCAATATTGATCCTATTAGCACCGGAATTATTAAAAAAGTACTCTGAACACTTAGCATCCATGAAAACATAAACTGCATCATCGAAAACAATCCTATCGGAACTGCAATGGAAATAAACAAAGAACTCTTCTTTTGAATATAATCAAAAGTCCAGCCCAATACAAACATAGTAAATCCTAATCCTATATATGTTACCGGCAATAGATCACTTGAATATTCCTGCAAAAATCTAGCTATAGGAACGCTAAATAAAATGTTCTGCGTAAGCCCTGTTAAAAATGCATAAAGTAAAACAGTTCCTATTAATATCGTTTTTCTAGGCACCATGATAAAGACATTTCCCAAAAACTGCTTCATTAACACCCTACAACTTTCGATATTATAATCTCTCTTATACATACAGCAACTGTCATACTATTTGAGAAAAACACATTCTTCATTAAGTGAATCATTTGGCAATTAATTACAGAGAAATTCACAATGACTCCAAAATATAAGTGAAAATTAGAGGAGCCACAATCGTAGCATCTGACTCGATGATAAAACTTGGTGTATCAACATCAAGCTTACACCATGTAATCTTTTCATTAGGAACTGCTCCACTGTATGAACCATACGATGTTGTGCTATCACTGATTTGACAAAAGTAACTCCACAAGCGACATTTTTTTTCTAAATCTAACTGTATCATTGGAACTACACATATTGAAAAGTCTCCGGCAATTCCACCTCCTATCTGAAAAAAACCTATAGAATTATCCTGGGAATTTGCCTCATACCACTCCTTTAAATGAGCCATTAATTCCGTTCCCGACTTAACAAGGTTAAAAGTCTTTAATTCTTGTTTCATCACTCTTGCAACAAACATATTTCCAGTAGTCGAATCTTCCCAACCTGGTGTAAAAATTGGAATATTTTTTTCACAAGCTGCCAGCACCCAAGAATCCTTAGGATCTATCTCATAATAAGGCTTGAGCATTTCACTGCGAAGCACTTGATACATAAACTCATAAGGAAAAAAACAACTTTGAGCCTCTTCCGCTTTCTTCCACATAGCCAGCAGGGCTTCACCAATAGGAATCATCGCAGTATCTTCAGGTATACAAGTGTCTGTTACCCTTCTTTTATCTTCAGAAAACAACTTTTTTTCCTCTTGTGCTGTCAGACTCCTATACTTAGGAATCCTGGAGTACTTAGAGTGTGCCACCAAATTAAATATATCCTCTTCTAGATTAGCCCCTGTGCAGCTTATTCCATGCACAGCACCTTTTCGTATCATTTCAGCTAATGTGATACCTAGCTCAGCAGTACTCATCGCTCCAGCAAGAGAAATAATCATTTTATTTCCCTTTTTTAGCTGCTGGACATATTCCTCGGCGGCTTCAACACATGTAGCGGCATTAAAATGCCTAAAATTATCTCTCATAAATGCTTTTATACTCATTTCTCTCCTTTTGCATACTTGTATGCAAGGGCCTTAAACACTATTTTTGCTGCTGTATAATCAGGAGCATGAACTCCTTCCAATGGGCAAAGCTCTACCACATCTATCCCTATAACATTCCTAGAATCGATAACTTTCTTTAAAAGAGAAACAGCTTGAAACCAAGAAAGACCTCCAGGCTCAGGAGTTCCTGTTGAAGGCATAACTGAGGAGTCCAACCCATCTAAATCAAAAGTAATATATACATTTGCATGCAGCTTATCTACAACATCCAGAATCCACTCATCTCCAACTAATTCATGCGCAAAAAAAACTTCAGCTTTTTCTAAATTGTTTTTTTCTTCTTCTGCCATACTTCTTATACCTACTGCTACTACATTAGCAATATTATCAAGCTCTTTAACTCGCTTCATAACACAAGCATGGCTGTATTTATTATCCTCATGCTCATCAACTAAATCTGTATGCGCATCTATCTGCTAAATTGATAGTGATCCAAAATGTTCTGCATGTGCTTTTATTGCACCTATTGAAATCGTATGCTCCCCACCTAGAGTAACAATAAACTTTCCTCTTTGAAGCAATCTCTTACATTCAGCATAAACCTTTTCTATCATATCAAAGCTTTCTCCTGACTTAACAGGTTGCGCTGTATGTATATCATCCCTATAAGGAACGGTATCCGTCTCTAAATCATAAAACTCTATATTTCTGAATGCATTTATAATAGCGATAGGTCCCTTATGACTTCCAGATTCATATGATGATGTTTTATCAAAAGGAACTGGTAAAATTACAATATGAGCATGTTCGCCACAGTCCATCCCCATAAAACAATTTTCTTCACCCCTGCCTTGCCCGCTAATTTTCATATAATTAAATAAGTATAACTTTCTAAAGCTTGTTTAAATTTCTTTCTAATATGCATAGATTCTTTGCTATCTATGCGCTTGTCTTTAATCGC
>VGMB01000182.1 GCA_016866585.1 Chlamydiota bacterium | reverse complement strand
CCATATATATTGTAATACCTTAGGGATTCGTGGAACAGAATGATTTTTTAGTATATCAGGAAATCTTTTAAGATATATCTTCTTAAAAAACGTAAGATCTTCTTTATCTCTTAGTGAAAACTTTTTCCAAAACTCAGAACGCTTGCCTTCAAGAACGTCGAAATTTTTATAGCTGATCCTATAAAAAGAGTTATACAAAAATAAAGCACCAACACATGCAGCGCACAAAATGACAAACTTTGTTTTATTATATATTTTCAATTGGAATCCCTGATTCTTTTATTTTGACTTATCTTAATAATGAGAATGATAAAAAAGAGTAAATTTACAAAAAAAGCGATTCCGGAAAAAAGCAGCACTTTATTCACTTTTTTAGAGAGCATCATAAGCCGCTGCCTAGCCATTTTTTCGAATGCGTTTTCTGTTTGAAACCATGTCCCTGCATATAAGTGTCTAGCATAAATTGCCTGCTCATCACTTGGCGCATTGAAATAAAATGCAGGGAAAACCATATCGTTTGTTGTTTTATCAGCAAGAAGACGTACTGAATCTGCAAAAGCTAAAAAGGTTCTATTTGCAATCCTGGAAATAACGGACATTTTATCTATGCCTGGATAAAGAGCCTCTACTTCGTCCCATTGTGTTGGGATCCACTTAACACAGCGTTCAAGCACCGGATGACCTTTACGAGAAGCAATGATATTATTAGTAACGTGGATAGACGAAGGTATTGGTGTTTGAGAAGGGAGCTCAAGGCCACAATATAACTCGTATTTATCATGCAAACTGTCAAAAGAAGTCATGCATTTTACATCGTGATCTACATATACTCCCCCTTGTGATAAGAGTATTTCATAGCGCATGAGATCGGAGCGTTCGGCATAATTGGAACTCTTTTTATAACAAAGCTCTAAGTCAGTATTATTCCAAGAAGAAAGAAAGCATTCTTTCATAGCATCTGATGGCAAGTTTCTTGCCCTGTCTGTCCAGAACTTGACTTCCCAGCCAGGATGATGTTTTATCCAAGATAAAACATTTGGGATAGATTCTCTAGGAAACTCCTTAGGGCCGAGCCATATGAAATGAAGAACCTTAGGAATGCGAAGGTGCTCATTAAGGGTAAAGTCTTCTTTTAGCTTCTTAGTATAAATTTGCTTAAAAAAATCAAGATTTGAATAATCCAACGGAGTACAGACATGCTGCCAACACTCCATCTGCTTTCCCATCATATCATCAAAAGACAGCTCTTTCATTGATACCTTGGAGTTTTTACACCCTGTTAACATGAAAAAAAAGGGCAGAAGCAAAATGTAGGCCATTTTTTTTATCATAAAAACCTTTCAGATTATTAATTAAGATAGGACTAAGCTACCATTTCTTAACTTTTCTTGTAAAAAGCCTTTTACTTTGCCTGTACGATGTGATCGTTTGTTTGCTTGATAGGACATCTACTACATTCTGCGCTTAGAGCAAGAAGGCCAAGTAATGAGAAAAAGAAAAGCCTTCCTTGTACAAATATGAGAAAATGCATATCACACATTCCAACAAATAAAGTAGTACAAAGTATCACTTTTAGATAAAGGGTTTCTTTATTTACCCGGACTTTCCTTAATGACCCAAAAGGACTAAAGATCAAGATCAAAAAGCAACTAAGTCCCATGATTCCCGTTTCAGCGCTTACCATCATAAAAACATTATGAACGATCATTCCTATATTGTGATTAACAGAAGGCGGTATGAATTCTTTCATACGCATTAAATACATGGAGAACCCTGTTCCTATGAAAGGATGAGCTAATGTCATTTTTATGGCGATAAGGGGATTTACTAGCCGATATTCATCTGTAAGATTAAAAAGAGCTCCCTTCAGATAAGAATATTTATATATCACTCCTGCGGAGACTAGGCCTAAAGTAATTAAGAAAATGGCAACATTAAGAAGACCTTTCTTTTTTTCTAAAAACATCAAAATTAAGCTTTTGACATCTGAAAAAGAAACCTTATTGCAAAGCTTTATCACCAGTCCAGTTACACATCCTGCAAGAGCAAATATTACATATGTAACAAAAACTGGAATAATTGTTGCATATTGACTTCTTGCCATTAGCTGCGGACAAAGAAGGATTGTGGAAAGAAAAACACAAGACAAAGGGAAGAGACTGTTAAAAAAGGCTTTTTTCCAATCATCATTAAAAATCACATAAATGGAGAGGGAAAAAATCAATCCAAGTAGTGCTGACCTGCTATAAGATGTAAAAAGAGCAAAAACTTGCAGCATCATAATAAATGAAAAAAGCATTTTTATTTTCTGATCTTTAGCTTTTTCAAAAAGATAAAAGGTTGCAATAGTACCCATAGCAAGATACCATCCCAAAATATTTGGATGAGGGAAAGTACCAAAGGAGCGAAGAACCTCATGCTTCACATCTTTAGGAAACGACTCACCGAAAATCCATAGAGAAGCTGGGTCCATATCGAAGCTAATTAGACTTTTGCCTTCTCTTGCAAACCTTGTCTCTCCAAGTGATTTTAATCCTAACGAATACTGCTTGAAATACTGCAATATGCTGATAATGGCTTGCATTGTTGCAGATAGTGCCGTTGAGGCAAGAAAAACTGATGCTATTTTACTAAAAGATTTCTCAATAAGTCCTTCAGAAATAATCCAATATAGTCCCCAAAATAGAGCATAGCGTAAAAACACATAGTAAGAGACAACATAGTTATTATGTTGTGATAGGATAATTGACATTAAACAGCTTGCAAGATATCCAACGAGCGCTAGATTGCGTATGAGTGACAAAGAACCCCTGCTGCGATTTTTAATTCTGGCCAATCCAAAAGTAAATAGAAGTAAAATAAAAAGATCTGCACTAGAAAACTGCATTTTTCCAGCAAAATAACTATCGAAAGGATACGCTGTGGAAGAAAGTTTTTCTCCTACCTTGTCCAGGCTTTTATGCCATTGCTTTTGCATCGGCATAAAAAAAGTTAATAATCCAAAAAGGATAAGGGGTAAATATTTTTTAAAATAATAGATGTTCTTTAAAACTATTTTCACTGCATATAACCTTTGAATACTTTCCTGTGAGTATATGCAGAAATTCTTTACTACGCAATTAACCACCGCTACAATTTGTTGAAAAAAAATCTCAGGAAAAATGCTAAGCATGGATCAAGTAATTTTTTTAGAAAACAAAGACCCTTAAAATTTTTTAAGAACAAAAGAAATTATTATTATATCGATCGCTCTAGTGATGTATTTTTCAATGTTTAATTAAAAAATCATATAAATTTTAAGATAAAAATATTTTCCTTGATTTACTTTTATAATTTACGCTTTAAATAAAACATGCAGTTTTAATTAATGCACATCTTCAATATGGAAGAGTTTCTTGTGAAAAATGTAGGAAAGATGATATGCCTTTTGTCCAAATGCGCAGATTTTTCAACCAAAAAGAGAGTACTAGATTCGAATAAAGAAACATTTTTGATAGGAAAAGCAGCACAAATAACTATCCGTATTAACCCCCTTAAGGAAGGCAAATGTCCAAATCACTCATTATCGTAGAGTCTCCTACCAAAATAAAAACCCTCAAAAAGTTTTTAGGTTCAGGATATTTATTTGAATCATCACTCGGCCACGTTCGTGATTTGCCTCAAAAGGGATTTGGTATAGATGTTGATAACAACTTTGACCCTCAATACGAGATCCTTCCGGATAAAAAAGAAGTCATAGAAAAACTTAAAAAAGCTGCAAAACAAGTAGACACTGTGTATCTATCTCCCGACCCTGACCGCGAAGGGGAAGCTATCGCATGGCATATTGCATCTATTCTTCCTAAAGGAACCAACATTAAACGGGTAACATTCAACGCAATTACAAAAGATGCAGTGACGGAAGCCCTATCTCATCCAAGAGAAATAGACCAGGCTCTAGTAAATGCACAGCAAGCACGTCGTCTTTTGGACAGGATTGTGGGTTATAAAATATCTCCTATTCTTACGCGCAGAGTACAAGGAATGCAAGATGGTGGACTTTCAGCAGGA
>VGMB01000181.1 GCA_016866585.1 Chlamydiota bacterium | reverse complement strand
TTTTTTTAAAGCCATGACTTCGTCATTTGCTTCATCATGTTCAGCTATAGATTGTAGACTTTGAAAGGATGCATTTTTTTTCAAAGCAGTAGGTCTGACTAGACCTCTATTTTCAAAAGATGTAGAAAGTGGGCGTATCTCAGGTTCTTTTGAAGCTTTAATTGGGGGAGGTGGGTTGTCTTCATCTAGAGCGAAAAATTCCCATAAGGCTGATGCTGAAGTAGATATTGGATTTATTGACATAAAAAACGCTTAATTAAAAAAATTATTTCATGTAAATTATAACACATATCTTTAATTAATGTTAAATGTAAAAAGCCTAACTAAATAAGTTAGGCTTTTGACTTTGAGATATAGTATGTAACTCTTATGCTAAGCCGTCTAGCTCTTGCTGCGCTTCACGTATTTTATTTGTCACACTGTCAAGTTCAGTTTTGGCTGATTCAAGGCTTATTTTGTTTAGTAATAGGTTGTCTATCTTTAAATGAATAGATCCTCTAGCGCTACATTCTAGATTGGCAGTTTCTATGTCACTTTCTATTTCACGGATTTCTATCTTAAGAGCGTCTATTTTAGCTGGAGCCTCTAGGAAGATGTCGTTAAGTGTTGATTTGCATTCCTCAGACAATCTGTTGCTAACAACCTCTCCGCAAAACTCTAGAATTGCTTTCATTTTTTTTAGCTGAGGCTGAATATTTTCGGTCATTTCTTTTTGCTTACTGTCACTTCTTGTATATTCTGTAGATTTTGGATCGTGTTTAATTTTTTCTCTATAAACTGCATCGATTGTACCGTTAAAGTTTCCGTGGCCCCTCATTTCTGCGGTTTCTGCGAAATATTTATCATACATGATACGGGCAAAATTTTTAGCATCTCCAGTCAAGAGTTGGTTTGGTGTTAGACATTCTTGGAACTGTCTTGAACCTTCTTGCAGATGATGAAGAATTGTTGTTTTTGATTCTAATTTTGTTGTGAGATTAGAAGCCTTATCTCTTGCTGCATTATGCATTGCCGCGTTAAGAGCTCTTTTTTCCTCAGCGGTAGTTTTTGGCATAGATTCTATACTTGTTTGTAGATCAGCACCGAATAGACTCTCTTTTAGTTCATGTTGGATGAGAAGAGCTTTTGCTTGATCAAGCCCCCCTATGTGATGTGTACTTATAGTAGTTAAACCAGTAATTAATGAACCCACTAAACTATTCGAACCTGAAATAGTTGATTCAATTTGTACTTTTTGCTCTGTAAGGGCTTGGATTTTAGCCTCTAATTCCGGTTTTGAAGCTCCTTCTTGAGGACTTGCGTTTGCAGTTTCGGTTTGTGAGGAAGGTCTGTTAAAGGATAGAAAATATGATCTAAAAATATTTATGGCTGACATAATATACCTTTTATTAAAAAAATTACGTTTTTATAATATCAATTATACATAAATTTTAAATTTAATGCTATTTTTTTAATTAAATTTTTTTAAGTTAATATCTATTAGTATTTTGCTGCTTGATTTATAAAATAATTGACAACATCGGCTCTATAGCTTTAGTTTTAAAAAAAGAATTAATCTTGTAGGAATTATGGATATTGAGATAGATCTTACTCAGAATCAGATACTAAACACACCTTTAATCAATAAAGGATCTGCTTTTACTCAGGAAGAAAGAGATGAACTCGGATTGAATGGTTATCTTCCTTATTCAGTTTTAACTATAGAGCAGCAAGCAGCAAAACGGTATCATAATTTCCTGTCTCAACCCACACAACTATCAAGGTTTACGTTTTTATCATCTTTGCAAAACCGCAATGAAATTTTATTTTACAAGCTGGTATCTGATCATATCAGTGAGATGCTTCCTTACATTTACACCCCTACAGTAGGGGATGTGTCTTTAAAGTATAGTAGTTTGTATTCTGAACATAGAGGGCTGTATCTTTCTTATCCACATAGGGATAAGATGGAAGATACTATAAACTCTTTGGAGCAAGAGGATGTTGATGTCATAGTTGTGACAGATGGGGAGAGGATTTTAGGGCTCGGCGACGTTGGAATCGGTGGTATGACGATCCCTGTAGGTAAACTATCATTATATACCCTCCTTGGAGGGATTCACCCTGCAAGAACCTTGCCGATTTTTTTAGATGTAGGCACAAATAATCCTACTTTACTACACGATGACCAGTATATGGGATGGCGTCACGAGAGGGTCACTGGAAATGAATACTCTATGTTTATAGATCGCTTTGTTAAAGCTGTTAAAGCTAGGTATCCAAATGTCTTGCTTCAGTGGGAAGACTTTGCAAAACAGAATGCCAAAACACTTCTAGATAGGTACCAGGATAAAATTCTTTCTTTTAATGATGATATTCAAGGGACTGCTTCAGTTGTGCTTTCTGCCGTAATATCGGCATCAAAAGTTACAGGTAAACAGTTAAAGGATCAAAAGATAGTTGTACTTGGTGCTGGGTCTGCTGGTCTTGGAATCTGTAATAAGATTGTTCATGCGATGGTGGAAGAGGGTCTAGATAAGGTTGAGGCGTTGAAAAGGTTTTACCTTGTCGATAAAGATGGGTTAATACACACAGCACTCTCTTCAGCCGATCAAGAGCAGTTGGTGTTTGCAAGGGATTCTGCAGAGATTAAAACCTGGAAAATTCTATCTCATGAAAACATCACACTTCTAGATGTGGTTAACAATATTGATGCTACTGTACTTATCGGGGTTTCAACGCAGTCTGGCGCTTTTACTCATGATATTGTTAGCGCCATGGCTGAGAAGGTAGAAAGGCCTGTTATACTTCCTCTTTCCAACCCCACTGAAAAGGCGGAAGCAAGGCCCGAAGATCTTCTTAAATGGACTTTTGGTAAGGCTATTATAGCTACCGGAAGTCCCTTTGCTCCTGTGGAATATAAGTCCAGACTCTATCCAATCGCTCAGTGTAATAATGCTTGTATTTTCCCAGGTCTTGGCCTTGGCGCTATTAGTGTTTCTGCTAAGAAAGTTACCGATAAGATGTTTGTGGTAGCTGCGCGTGAGCTCAGTCAGTATTGTCCTATGGCTAAAGACCCATCAGCATCCTTGTTTCCCTCTTTTGAGGATATAAGGAACATATCGGCGATTATAGCTTTTGTTGTTGGTAAGGCGGCTCAACAAGAAGGTGTTGCTGATAAGATATCTGACGAAGAGTTAAAATCTCGGATAAGCAGGAATTTTTGGAACCCAGCCTATCCGACATATAAAAGAAAGAAAAGCAAGTCTTAAAACTTGCTAAATGCTTTTTCATAGCTGGGCTCTGAGGCTATTTCCTCAACGAGCTCAGTATGAACAACGACTCCTTTTTCGTTGATTGCAACTAGAGCTCTTGCGCAGAGTCCTTCTAAGGGGCCGTCTATAATAAGTATCCCGTATTCACTCGCAAAGTCTTTAGATCTCATCATCGATAGTGTATGTACATTTTGAAGATTTTCTAGTCCGCAAACTCTTGTCTGGGCAAATGGAAGGTCGGCAGATACAACTACTAAGTTTACGTCAGCATGGGCTTTGATCAGTTCACTAAGTTTTTTAGTAGAAAGCATGCATGTTGGAGTGTCAAGGCTTGGGACTGTGTAAATAATTGTCTTTTTACCTTTAAAGTCTTTGAGTGCCTTTTGCGCTAGGTTTTTGTCAATAAGAGAGAAATCAGGAGCATCTGATCCAACAGGTGGAAGAGATCCGCAGGTTTTTGTGGCTTTGCCTTTTAAAGTAATGGTCGACATAAGATTCCTTCTTGTTAAAGTGTTTTTTATACAGAATAATAATTTTTGTTTATTCTACATTCGGTAATCGAAACTTTTGGTTGATCGTTTTGTATGGCAAATTTCTCTGCAAGCTTTACAATAAGATTAAAACTTTTGTTAGATTGATCTCTTTTAAAATATATTGTGCCGATATTTGGATCAAATATATACGCCTTTTCTTCTGATATTTTTATGTAGTTTATCCTGTGTCTGCCAAGGCCAATTGTGTAAATTCCCTCTGAACAAGAGAGTAGATTTTGTTTAAGTTCTATAAAATTATCTAAATAATAGAACAGGGT
>VGMB01000180.1 GCA_016866585.1 Chlamydiota bacterium | reverse complement strand
AACAAAATAATTTACCTTTATTCACGTCGAAAAAAAAAGTATATGATTTGTTGGGCGCTGCTGAAAATGATGGGTTGTATCTATCTTCAAATGGCCCTGAAGCTGTTTTTCAAGTGTTTTACTCTGCTTATGTTAACCATGTAAAAGAAACAGGTAGAACTCACTTTTTAGCTACAGATATGGAAGACGCTACCATTTTATATTCTCTTAAAAGAATGGAAAAATTTGGGTGCAGTTCGAAGGTTATTCCCGTCAATCAATATGGGCAGCTAACGAAAGAAATTCTTGAGCAGAACTTACGTCCTAGATCGGCAATGATGTCAATTTCATGGGCAAATAATTTAACAGGCGTGATTCATCCCTTAGAAGACATTGCTGAAGTTTGTAAATCTAAGCAGGTTTTGCTTCATGTGGATTGCTCTTCCATTATTGGTAAGAGTTACTTTAGGTATGAAGATATGCAAGTAGATTTTCTCACATTTGATGGAAGTCTATTTCATGATCCGCTAGGTAGTGGAGCTGTTGTATCAAAGTGGTCATTGCCATTTACCCCTTTTAATCCATGTCCTGGATTTGAATCTGTTTCTAAAATGCTGAGCTTGGCAGAAACACTTGAAATAGCATCAGAGAACTTCGATCATGTTTGTACAGAGACTGCTCGTCTTAGAGATCGATTGGAAAAAAATGTGAAAGACCAAATAGGTGATGTAGTTATTCCATTTGCGGAAGTTCATAGACTCCCGAATGTATCTGTGATGTGCTTCCCTGGGGTTTTTAATGAATCTCTTCTTTATCTCTTAAATTCTCAAGGTGTTTATGCGAGTATGGGCGGAGGTAAGTATCAGAAGATTTCACATATTCTTCATCTATGTCAATTCGATAAAAATATTTCTCAAAGTGCGTTAAGCTTTTGTTTGTCGCATGAAACAACGCAGCAGCAGGTGGATAAAGCATCTCAGATCATTGTTGACTGTTATAAAAAACTTATTAAGTGCTCTATATCCTTAAAACAAGAGGAGAAAAATGAATCATAAAAAGACGCATTCTTTTCCATGGGTTAGATATAGTAAAAAATTAGCTCAGAAGATAGAGTCTCCTATGCATGTGGGAAGTTATACACAAGAAAATGCATCAGAGAGAGGTGTTAGGCTTGTTACAGGAACGTCAGGCTCATTTGATGAGGGTAATTTTGTCACGCTCTTCATTCTCGTTGACGAAATGGATGGTGTTTTTGCTGACGTGAAGTTCCAGGCATACGGACAGTCCGCTTTAATTGGCGCCGCCGATATTGCCTGTGATATTTTAATTAGAAAAAATTATGATCAGGCTAAAAGAATTACTGCTGATTTGATCGATAAACATGTTCGTGATAGAAAAGAAGTCCCTGCTTTCCCTGAAGAAACCTTTGCTCATTTAAATATGATTTTGGCAGCTATTGATGAGGCTACTGATAAATGTAATGGTATGCCACTTGCTGAATCCTACGTGGCACCCCCGATAGCAGAATTCGATCCGCTCAATGGAGAGCAGAGGATTTACCCTGGTTGGGATTCATTGAATTCTAAGCAGCAGATTTCCGTGATAGAAGAGGTAATTGCTCAAGATATTAGACCCTATATAGAACTTGATGCTGGTGGTATTGAGGTGTTGAATTTTCTAAATAATAGAGAGCTTGTAATCGCTTACAAGGGGTCATGCACCTCTTGTCACTCAGCTACAGGTGCTACTCTATCAGCTATTCAGCAAATATTAAGAATGAAAGTTCATCCAGAGATCGTAGTAACTCCGGATTTAAGTTTTTTAGCTCCTCACCTACATTCACAAGAAACTTAAAAAGCTTTGATTTCTCCAGCAAATAGACTTACCATTTCTCCGGAATGTGTGATTAAATTTAACTTACCTTCCGGTGAAATGGAGTGGCATATGCCATATATCTGCTTGACTCCATCACTCCAGGACATCAGCTGACCTTTATAGGCAAGAAGTGATTCATACATTTTATGAAATACTTCAAAGCCTTGTGATTCTAATGTTGTGTAGTCCTCTAAGAACTGGTAAACAATTTTTTCTAGAATTTCCTCTAAGTTCCAAGTATGACCACTTTCCTCGGCAAGAGATGTTGCAGGTTGATCTATTGTGGTTAGGATGTCTTTAGACATGTTAACGTTTACCCCAAACCCAAGTATTATACCAAGTTTGTCATCCATGTTTATGCTTTCACATAAAATGCCAGCGATTTTTTTCCCAGACATAAGAAGGTCATTAGGCCATTTTATCTGCGTATCGAATCCAATCTTTTTAAGTGTTTTACTGCAGGAAATACACATTACTTGTCCTAAATTACCTATGAATGTTGCCGATAGAGGAATTTTGAAGAAGAGAGAAGCGTATATATTTTGTCCTTTGGGAGAGATCCATCGTCTAAAAAAACGCCCCCTTCCAGCTGTTTGCTCCTGTGCTGTTATGCAGGTTATATAGTTAGGATCTAAAATAGCTGCATTGTTTTTTGCCCATGTGTTTGTAGAGTCAAGCGAAAGGAAGTGTATGAAATTTACTTGTTTATTACGATTCATAGGATCTGCTTTAAAATTTTATTGCTTTTCATCTGGTCTATAATAACACTATAAAGTAGACAGTATAATAATCCAATTTTTTTGAATATATGTGGAGCCATCAATACCTAAGACGAATAGATTTTAGAACTATCCCCATTCTTTTGGGATTGATTTGTATGAGTCTGCTTGTCATTTCATCTACTACTGTAGAGGCCTGGGAAATAGCCCAAGAAGAGCCTTTTATAACTCCTTATGTAAAGGGGCAAATAAAGTGGTTTATAATTGGGTCGTTTTTCTATTTGTTTTTTGCTGGTTTTGACTATAGGAAGTTGAAAAAATGGTCCTGGATTTTATATGTTGGCATGATTGTCATGTTGTTCGGATTGTTTTTTACGGCTCCGATTCAAAATGTGCAAAGATGGTATAGGATCCCTGGCTTAGGAATGATGTTCCAGCCTTCAGAATATGCAAAACTTATCGTTGTTATTACTCTAAGTCTATTTTTAGAAACAAGAGCGTTTGAAATACGAACAAGGAGCGTGACTTGGCAGGCAATTTTGATTGTCATGGTTCCTTTTTTACTCATTTTAAAACAGCCAGACTTGGGGACTTCCTTAGTATTGTATCCTATAGCACTCGTAATGTTTTATTTTGGAGGAATAAAGAAAAAAGTTGTCGCTGTTATGTCTATTCTTGCTTTATGCGGACTTTTTTTTGTAAGTCTAATGTTCACTGGTGTATTATCTCATGAAGAAATGCGTCCCTATGTTACAAAAGTAATAAAAGATTATCAATTTGAAAGACTGAACCCTAATACCTACCATCAGCAGGCATCGCAGACTGCAATCGCCTTGGGCGGCATAACTGGTAGCGGCTGGAGGAAGAGCGAGTTCTCGGGCAGGCAATGGCTTCCTGCGGCACATACAGATTCGGTATTTGCTGCCTATAGTGAAGATTTCGGATTAATAGGGGTTTTTTTAATGCTCATGTTATTTTTCGGTTTGATTTATTTTAGTTTTCAGGTAACAGCGGTAGCTAAGGACCCATTTGGTAGGTTGCTCTCGGCAGGCATTACAGTGTACTTGGCTATGCACATGATAGTTAATATGGGGATGATGTGTGGTTTTTTGCCCATAACAGGCGTGCCTCTTGTCATGATAACATATGGCGGCTCATCGGTGTTATCGACGATGACAGCTTTAGGGATTTTACAAAGTATTTATAGTAGAAGGTTTATGTTCTAATGGAAAATCATGCTTTTATTTTAAAGCCTCACCAATGGTTGGGGGAAGGTAAAATTGTTTTGAATATGGTCGAAGAAGAACTGGCCTTTTTTACTCGCTGGAACGTTTCTCAAAAAGACAACTCTGGATTGATCGAGTGTGTTCAAGAGATACAGGTGAAGGGGCTTTCTGATGTAATGCTAAATCAATTTTTATTTACTAATTTCACCAATAATTCTTTTGATATCGAGCTCGAGAATCAGGCTCTAGGCAAAATAGTCGGTGGTG
>VGMB01000179.1 GCA_016866585.1 Chlamydiota bacterium | reverse complement strand
GAAGGTATTGTTGAAAATGCACAAGATGCTCTTAAAGAAGCTAAAAAGATAGGATTTCCTGTTTTTATTAAAGCTTGTGCTGGTGGTGGTGGAAAAGGTATTCGTATAGCTTACAATGAAGAAGAATTTGTTCGCCAGTTTTCAGCTGCAAGAGCTGAGGCAGAGGTAAGCTTTAATAATCCTGATGTATACCTAGAGAAGATGATTGTTAACCCAAGGCATATAGAAGTTCAAGTTATCGGTGATAAGCATGGTAATTATGTGTATCTTGGCGAAAGGGATTGTACTATACAAAGAAGAAGACAAAAGCTTATAGAAGAAGCTCCAAGTCCAATTCTAACTCCATCTTTAAGAAAAAAAGTTGGAGAGGCAGCTGTAGCAATAGTAAAAGCTGCGGGTTATCATTCCGTTGGTACAGTAGAGTTTTTGCTTGACCAAGAAATGAATTTCTATTTTATGGAAGTAAATACAAGGATTCAAGTTGAACATACTATTACTGAAGAGCTTACTGGCGTTGATTTAGCAAGAGAGCAGATAAAGATTGCTAGAGGGGAGAAGCTTTCTTTTAAACAGAAGGATGTGGAATTTAAAGGACATATAATTCAGTTTAGAATAAATGCAGAAAATCCAAGTACAAACTTTTCACCATCTCCTGGTAAGCTAGAATATTATATACCACCAGGTGGACCGCATGTGCGTGTTGATAGCGCGTGCTATTCTGGGTATAAAATTCCTCCAAATTATGACTCTATGATTGCAAAGTTGATTGTAAAGGGAGCTGACCGTGCTGAAGCTATAGCTGTTGCAAAGCGTGCTCTTAAAGAGTTTCATATAGGTGGTGTTCATTCTACCATTTCCTTCCATCAATATATGCTTCAAGATAAAAGATTTCTCGAAAATGACTATGTCATTTCTTACATAGATCAATTAATTTCTGAAGGATGTACTTTTCAGGTGAAGACTCATGAAAAATTTCATGAATAACACATTAGAGCTTATGATAAGCGAAGAGGCTATTTTGCAAAAAATAGCCTCTTTTGCTTCGGTCTTAGATCAAAAGTATCAGAATGGCTCTTTAGTAGTTGTAATGATTTTAAAGGGAGCTATTTGCTTTACTGCTGACCTTATTCGATGTGTCTCATGTCCAACTACATTGGAGACAATTAAATGCCAAAGCTATGGTCATAGGGGAGTTCATCGAGGAGATTTGAAAATTCTAGGAATAGAAAATCTTCACATACAAGATCAGGATGTTCTGGTTATCGATGATATATATGACTCTGGCGTAACACTGGATTCAGTTCTTGATAAATTACGACAGCTAAGACCTAAAAGTCTTTCTTCAGCTGTTCTTTTAGCTAAAAAAATAGATGATAGAAAAGTTTCTTCAAAACCAGATTATGTGATGTTTGAGATCGAAAATGAATTTGTTGTTGGATATGGTCTAGATTTCAAAGAATTTTATAGAGGCTTACGCGGGATATATAAGTTTATAGAAAAGGGGTAGATGTGAAAGGAATCATACTTGCTGGCGGAAAGGGTACTAGGCTTTATCCTGTGACTTTATCGGTATGTAAACAACTGCTTCCTGTATATGATAAACCTATGATCTATTATCCGCTTTCCGTGTTAATGCTTGCTGGTATTACAGATATTCTTATTATATCTACGCCTGATGATCTTCCGCGATTCAACAGAATGCTGTCAGATGGTTCACATCTTGGTCTGACAATATCTTATATGGAACAAGCAAGTCCAGATGGGATAGCTCAGGCTTTTATATTGGCGGAATCTTTTATAGGTTCTGACAGTGTTGCGCTCGTTCTTGGAGATAATATATTCTATGGTAATCAACTTGAGTCTTTACTCTTATCAGCTTCATCAATAGAAACTGGTGGTGTGGTTTTCGCTTACCAAGTCAAAGATCCATCCAGGTATGGTGTTGTTGAGTTCGATGGAGATGGTAGTGTAATTAGTATAGAAGAAAAACCAACAGTTCCCAAGTCATCATATGCTGTTACCGGATTGTATTTTTATGACAATCAAGTTATCGAAATCGCAAAAAATTTGCGACCTTCTAAAAGAAATGAGCTGGAAATTACTGATGTCAATAATGAATATTTAAAAATGGGTAGACTTCGTGTGAAGCTTTTGGATAGAGGATTCGCTTGGTTAGACACAGGTACTCATGATGCTCTACATAAGGCTTGTAGCTTTGTTCAAACTATTCAGGAAAGACAAGGTGTCATGATAGCTTGTTTAGAGGAAATTGCATATAAAAAAGGCTTGATATCTTCGGATAATTTGCTGGAGATATCTCAAAAATACTCCAGCAGTGATTATGGTCAATATTTGGCAGATTTAAGCAAGGTGTCCTTTAGTGCGAGACAGCCTTAAATAGTTTTCTTCCTTTGCGTTTGTTAGATGCGGTGGGTTGTTTTCCATAGACTACTTCGTGTAGGTTTTCTATAGCCATAAATGCAGTCGGATCTTTTTTAAGTATTAGTTCTTTTAGATCGGACAGATCTAATCTTTCTACTATTACAAATAAAATTTCTCTTGCATCCCCAGAGAATCCTCCTTTTCCATGCATGATTGTTAGACCAAGGCCTAGCTCTTGAGTGATTGCCTCAGCTAGTTCTTTTGGTCTTGATGATATGATCAGAACTGACTTGAGTTCATCTAATCCTACAATCACCATGTCAATCATTTTTACTGCAACTATGTATGTCATTAAAGATTTTAGAGCTATATGCCAATCTTCAAATATCCAGCCGTATGCTGCAAATATGAATATGTTTATGACTAAAACTACCTGACCTACTGTGAATCCCTTCTTTCTATTTATGATGATCCCTAGGATTTCAGTTCCGTCTAAGCATCCGCCATAGCGAATTATTAAACCAACTCCTATTCCTAGAATCGCTCCGCCGAATACGATAATTTCAAGGCTATCTCCATCGAAGGGTGGTATAGTATTAAAAAGAAATAGAAATCCGGCAAATAGAAGAACCGCTAGTAGCATGTGGGCAACGAACGTTCTTCGGATGAATTTCAAAGCTAAATATATAAATGGTAAATTTAATAGAACTAGGAAGTAGGATAAATAATCTGCTCCCCAGATTCTTGTTAGTATCAATGCGATACCGACGATTCCTCCGTCAATTAATTGATGGGGGAATAAAAAAACTTTAATTGAAAGTGCTGCTAGACCAGCCCCCAAAGCTAACCAAAAAAAGATTATCGAATGGTGAAGCCAAGTTTTTATTGTTTGAGAATTAGGCATAATGGTTTTCCGGCGTTTTATTTTATTTCGTAAAATACTACGAGGAACGATCGTTGTACAGAAAAAAAGAGAATGCGCATAAAATGCGCGGGAGACGGGGCTCGAACCCGCAACTTCCGCCGTGACAGGGCGGTGCTCTAACCAATTGAACTACTCCCGCAACTTTTTAACGTTGGGCGCAACAGGACTCGAACCTATGGCCACCTGTGTGTAAGACAGGCGCTCTACCAACTGAGCTATGCGCCCTCAACTGCCTTAAAAAGAAGCTATACAATAATCCGAATCGATATTTATTTACAAGCGGTTTTTTAGAAAAAAGAAAAAATAGTGAGATTTATTATCTGAAAAAATGTACATTTTTTCTCTATGGAATCTCGATATGCTGAAATGTTTTATGTGAATTGAAAAAAAATAAAAAAATGGAAAAAAAAATCATGAGAATACACCTGATTTTTACATGTTTTTTAGGTTGTATTTTGTTTTCTTGTAGTCCAAGTTCTCTTGAAGATTTTCATTTTGAGGGTGAGTCTGTGACTAGAGAAATAATTGAAGAGCTAGAAATGATTCAAACTAGAGAAGATCTAGCTCTTCATGAACAATCGCTAAAAAAGAAGTTTGAAAAGTTAGTTGCTATAATAATTCAAGCTCGTCAATACCAGATCGATTATCCTGAAGAAGCTTTAAGCCATCAGTTGCTCCAAGAATCTGAAATTAGTGCTAAGCTTATGCAAGAAATACAAAGAGTATATCAGATAGAGGGTGGTAGGGAGTCTGTTGAAAGGGCGCAACGGG
>VGMB01000178.1 GCA_016866585.1 Chlamydiota bacterium | reverse complement strand
CTCCATAATGGATCCTCAACCCCCCCAACAGTTTTGGCCCCAGAGCTACTTGCGCGGCGTCTCTAGGATTATTCCTGCCGGTGAGGTTCATTCTGTCTCTGTAAACCGTTATAAGAAAGTGCGCACTGAGGCCTTGGACAACCTTTGAAGTATTGTTTTCAGCCATCGCACAACACAAGCTTGACCACGGTTCACAATGATTACTCTTCATTCGCTTCCTACTCAACGATTTCAAGTCTTTTAACCCTCTTTTCAAAGTTCTTTTCACCTTTCCTTCGTAGTACTTGTTCGCTATCGGTTTCCCATAAATATTTAGCTTTAGAAGAAGTTTATCTCCCATTTAGGGCTGCAATCCCAAACAACCCGACTCTTTGAAAAAGCTGCTACGCATGAGTCCTCTTCATGTACAGGGCTTTCACCTTTTATAGCGTCCTGTTCCAAGGAACCTGTAAGAGAGACCAATTACTTCGCAACCCTTCTCTAGATTACAATTCCACCCCTTTGTGGGAAGGATTTTCAATTTGAGCTTTTGCCTGTTCACTCGCAGCTACTGGGGCAATCCTAGTTAGTTTCTTTTCCTCCGCTTACTGATATGCTTAAGTTCAGCGGGTAATCTTGCTTATCTCAGGTGCAAATGGAGAATTTATTTTTTTAGAGTGCCTGTTTTTATAGAGCTTAGATTGCATGCGCTTAACTGTCCGAGATCACCAGAAAACTAGTGACTACTTCGGCAGTGCGCGATGAACTCCAGACCCCCCGTGATTAGCGGGGCGGAGGCTCAAAAGCGCTCTTCGTGTTTAATGGGAGAAACCTCAGCTAATAAATCTTTTAAATTTAAATTAGAAAAGCTTCAACCACATTTAGTTGTGTGATTTCCTAACACACTGAAACAAACATGCTGGGGTTTGTCACTCCAGCGCCACTTGCGTTCAAAGATCTGATGACTCGTGGAATTTTGCAATTCGCATTGCGTATCGCATTTCGCTGCGTTCTTCATCGTTATGGGAACCAAGATATCCGTCGTTGAATATTTTTTTTGTTTTTTTATTTAAAGTTTATTTATAATAAAAATAAATATTTAAAAGTAAAAATAAATTATTTTTTGCCTGTCGTCAAAAACCTTTCGGGCCGAGGACAAACAAAAAAAATAATAAAAGAACGAATATTTTAGTTTGTGATTTGTGTAAATGATCCATCCGCAGGTTCACCTACGAATACCTTGTTACGACTTTTTCTTCCTCTAAATGATCGGGTTTGCTTAACTTCCTTGACTTACGCCAGGTCCAGAAGGCTCACCACAAACATTCAATCGGTAGAAGCGACGGGCGGTGTGTACAAAAGGCAGGGACGTAATCAGCACAAGATGATGACTTGCACTTACTAGATATTCCTCGTTCAAGATCTATAATTGCAAAGATCTATCCCTAACACGACTAGTTTTGTCAAGATTACCCGTACCCTTCCGGGACAGGAAAAAAACTTTCTGAACTAGTCATTGTAGAACGCGTGCGGCCCAGTATATCTAGGGGCATCACAGACCTATAATTGCCTCAAACTTCCTTGTAGTTGAGACTACAAAGTCCCTCTAAGAAGAGCGCTACTTTATTTAAGTAGTGTCTATTAAGCAGGTTAAGGTCTCGTTCGTTAACGCAATTAAGCAGACAAATCAATCCACCAACTAAGTATGGCCATGCACCACCTCCCAAAGAATCAAGAAAGAACTCTCAATCTGTCAATCCCACCCTTGTTTTAAACTGGTAAGTTTCCCCGTGTTGAGTCAAATTAAGCCGCAGTATCCACACCTGGTGTGCCCTTCCGTCAATTCCTTTAAGTTTCAGCCTTGCGACCATACTCCCCCCGGATCCCAAAGACTTTGATTTCTCATACGGCGCTGGCATAGTTATATGAGCTATGTCAACACCGAGTCGGAATAGTTTATAGTTAAGACTACGACGGTATCTGATCGTCTTTGATCCCCTAACTTTCGTTCTTGATTAATGAAAACATCCTTGGCAAATGCTTTCGCATAAGTTTGTCTTTAATAAATCAAAGAATTTCACCTCTGACAATTAAATACAAATGCCCCCAACTGTCCCTATTAATCATTACACTAATCCAATAACCAACAAAATGGACCGGTGCCCTATTCTATTATTCCATGCTAATGTATTCAAGCCATGGCCTGCCTTAAACACTCTAGTTTTTTCAAAGTAAAATGCTTACTCCCCAAACCGAACAACTGAATGCCGAGAAAGGTTTGCAAGCGAATGCCTAAACATAGCCAGACCGAAGCCTAAACTATGCCTAGACAGAAGTTCAACTACGAGCTTTTTAACTGCAACAACTTTAATATACGCTAGTGGAGCTGGTATTACCGCGGCTGCTGGCACCAGACTTGCCCTCCACTTGTTCCTTGTTAAGGGTTTTAAATTGTTCTCATTGCAATACCGTAGAGCGCTAGGCCCCCAGTTTGTTATTTCTTGTCACTACCTCCCTGAGTCAGGATTGGGTAATTTGCGCGCCTGCTGCCTTCCTTAGATGTGTTGGCTATTTTTAAGGCCAACTCTCCGGAACCGAACCCTAATTCTCCGTTACCCGTTATTGCCAGTGGTTGTCCAATACACAACCATCGAAAGCTGATAGGGCAGAAACTTGAATGATTTATCCCAAAAAGGGATTCGATCAGTTATTATGAGTCACCTTATAGACGCAAGGAATATTGGCTTATATCTAATAAATACAACCCTTCGTGAGTCGGGCCTAATAGCATGTATTAGCTCTAGAATTACCACGGTTATCCATGTAAAACATTATCAAATAAATTATAACTGTTTTAATGAGCCATTCGCAGTTACACTGTATACTATTTATACTTAGACATGCATGGCTTAATCTTTGAGACAAGCATATGACTACTGGCAGGATCAACCAGATTACTACCTTATAAAGTTTCCGCATCAGAAAAACTCTTATTTTTTAAATAAGCATGTTTATTCTCTCTGCTTCCGCCTCATAAAAATAGATGATAAACTAGGTTTATCTTTTTAATTAAAAGGGTCCATAAAAGAACCAACTCTTTTAAAGAATTTAACTGGGTCGCAAAAATATTAAAATATTTATTTCCGCAGTGTCAATTCCGAGCTGCTTCAGTTATTATTTGCATTCTCCTAGCACTTGTGTCGCCTTTCAAAGCCTTCTAGAGATTTTTTATGGCTCTAAAATTTTTTGACTTTGGGCAGACAAAGGCTTCGGATCAGACTAAAAAGATTCTAAGCGATTTTTCACTCAGTTCTTCTAGTATCTGAATGTTTTTTTATTAATGTAACAATATCTTCACAGATAATGATACAATAACTCTCACTGGTCGAGCTATTAAACTCGAGTGAATCAGTGATTTTGTGCTTTCACCTCCTTATCAGCATCGCCGAAAAGGGTTATTGTCATAATTTTCTTGGAACTATTTGAGAGAATAATAATTATTATAATTTTTCATTGCCCATATTTTGCTGAGGCATTATATGTTTTTAGCCTAGCACGGGTATAATTAAGGTCTTTATAAACAAGTATAATACTTATTTCCAGAAGCAGAATAGAATTCAGCATCATTAAGAAACTTTTTTACCTTTATTTATTTTTCCTTTAATTTTTCAATTAAAATTTTTTTTTTATTTCCTCTCTTATATATGCATTTTTACCCCTATCAAATTTTTTCTGAGATCGAATTTTTTTATAAATTAATAAATTTTAATTAAAATACAAGCAAATTTTATTAAATCTCAATCTCTTTTATATAAATTATTAAATAAATAAACTATCCCAGCAGAAGAGTAATATATGTCCCAAAAAATGGGACATTGAAAATTTATATGTCCCATTTTTTGGGACATACAAATTTAATATGTCCTTAGTAATTTTTACTCTTCTGCTGGGGTAGTTTATTTAATAAATAATTTTATAAAATTTCAATCTCTTTTATATAAATTATTTAATAAATAAACCACCCCAGCAGAAGAGTAAAAAATTTCTAAGGACCTATCAAATTTATATGTCCCAAAAAATGGGACATTGTAAATTTCAATGTCCCAAAAAATGGAAAATTGTAAATTTCAATGTCCCAAAAAA
>VGMB01000177.1 GCA_016866585.1 Chlamydiota bacterium | reverse complement strand
TCTATACCAGCTCTTGGACCCACTCCATAGAAACTGTTTTTATTCTCAGATCGTAGTCCACCGGATGATTTGAAATCATAGTTTACTTGCATTGTTTGCTTTTGCCATGTCCCTTTGAAACCAAAAAATGGCCTTAATGAAAGAAACTTACTTACATAAAAATTGCGACCAAGCTCCCAATCAAATACGTTGAAGTTTAAACTCCATGATGCTTGGGCTGAGTACAAAGGTACAAAAGGGGTTTCTAGCGCAAAAGGGATAGTATTGGTAAGTGGCTCTCCATCTCCCTCGTACACTTTTTTATGGCTATGGTGCGGGTTGAACCAGGTGTAGTCTATGTACATATCCCATTTATCATGCCCAAAGCTAAAACCTATTCCAAATTTCAATCCAGAATCATATTTGAAGCGAGGAGGATATTTACGGCCTTGTTTTGTGGGTGCGCCAGCTGTATTTTGCATGCCCGTTGTAGCAAAAGTTAGGTTGTCTTCCCTCGCCGTCCAGTATATGTAATCACCAGTAAGAAATATACCACATCCATCGATAACTCTAGGGCCGGCACTCGGAGTTATATCTCCAAAAACTGTTGTATGAGAGGTGAGCTTTCCTTCAGGAATGAGAATTGTATCTGAATCTGCAAAACTGCACTTGCACATATTGCGGGCATCATAAGAAACATTTTTCGCTTTAGCATTTCGGTTCCTTTGGTTTTTTCGAATCGAAATGCGGAATATACAAAAACAAGGTAAAAAAATCTTCAATAATTGTAAGAGGATATTTTTAGTTTTGCTTATCAGTCTCTTTTTTTTGGAATTCTCGTATCGATAAGATGTCTTTATTCGATATCCCGGTAATAGATAATAATTCTTCATCTGAAGCGGCGAGAATTCTTTTTATACTTCCAAAATGAGATAGTAGTTTTTTTCTTTTCACAGGACCTATCCCAGGAATTTCTTCTAGTGCTGACTTAATCGTTCTTTTTGTCCTTGTTTTCCTATGGAATTCAATGGCTTTTTCATGGGCATTGTCTCGAATCTTTTGTAAGAAGAATAGTAGGGGAGATCTGGGCTCAAGACGCACCGGTTCTTTAGTGTGGGGTAAAAATACCCTTTCTAGTGTCATCCCTTTGTCATGTCTTGCCTCTTCTTTGGCCAAAGCTATCAGGTCCACACTTGCTATATTTAGTTCTTTAAAAACGTCAAGTGCAGTGCTTAGTTGACCTTTACCTCCGTCGACGATTATCAGATCAGGAAAGTCGTTTTCTTCTTTAGCCCTAGTAAGTCTTCTTAGTAATGCTTGACGCATCGCTCCATAATCATCTGATTTGTCTATTCCTTTGATATGAAAATATCTTGTTCTTTTCTTATCCTTCTCTCCCTCATAGTAGGCAACAAGGCATGCAACAAGATCGCTTCCAGAAATGTTTGATGTATCAAAACACTCTATGCGCTTTGGATATCTAGTGAGCTGTAGTTGTTCCTGTAGCTCAAGAAGCATCTTTTCTTTTAGCTCTTTGTGGTCTTTTTGCTGTAAAAAAGTCGCTTTTGCATTTTGTTCCGTCATTTTAATAAGAGATAGCTTCTCTCCTTTCAACGGATTTACTATAGATACTTTCCTCTTTTTTTCTTCACTTAGAAGCTCTTCTAAAAGAGAGCCGTCTTTTAAAGGTATTGGCGTTAGGATCTCTTCCGGCATCTCAGTTAAATCTTTATAGTGCTGTAGGATGAACGTGCTGTATATCTCGTCATCATCTTGAGCAAGTTCAGAAAAACAATAATGGTTGGATCCTGTTAGCTTTCCTTCTTTGAATATCAACTTCGTCAGGATAATCTCATGAGCTTCCCTATATAAGGCCAGGCTGTCCATGTCTTTTCCAGTGGCCTTATAGACTATTTGATTTCCTTCGGTTACGTGCTCTATCTGTCGTATTGTTTTCAGAATAGATGCGGCACGCTCAAACTCTAAGGCCTCCGATGCCGTTTCCATTTGCTTATACAGCATGCTTAAAATCTCTTTGTCCTGACCTCGTAAAAATTTGATCGCGCCTTGTACATAGCTGCTGTATTCTTCTTCGCTACATAGACCAACGCAAGGGCCTGCGCATCTTTTTATTGAGTACAAAAGACAAGGCCTACTTCTTCTTTTAAGTTCTTCATCAGAGCACTGTCTAAGGGGGAAAATGTTTTGTAGTAAATCGTATGTTTGTCTTGCCGCGTGGGCGCTCGTGTAAGGTCCAAAGTACAGCCCTTGCTCCTTGGGCTTATCTTTATAACGTATTAGTCTTAGCATGGGCCATTTGTGCTTTTGATTGATCATAAGGCTGATGTAAGACTTGTCATCTTTTAATATCGCATTGTACTTGGGTTTGTGCTTTTTTATTAAGGTGTTCTCTAATAGGAGTGCTTCTTTTTCTGATCGTGTGACTATAGTGTCTATAGCTGCCAGCTCGGATCTGAGGAAAGGGATCATCGCTCTGTCATCACCACTAGATGCAAAATATTGTTTTACCCGTACTTTGAGTACTTTAGCTTTACCTATGTAGATGACTTTCCCTGTTTCGTTCTTCATCAGATAAACGCCAGGATCTGTTGGGAAGTTCTCAAGTTGTTTTATGTCAAAGCGCATTTTTAGATGGTTTGTGTATGTAAGATTATCCTAAGGTAATACACTAAAAATTTTGTCTTTTCTACAACAAAAAATTGGTGTTTTTTTGGAGCCTACTTATTTTCTTTTACCGGTAACTGTACAATTTTAGGGCGCGACTTTTTCTCTTTACTTATTTCTTGTATGGGTAAGCTGTTTTTTTCTTCGTAGTCTACACATACAGATACCTGTTCTGAAGGCTCTTTGGTTGTTTGAGAGCATGAACTTAAACAAAAGATAACGAGAATTAGTTTGTAGATTATACACATAGGATCACCCGAGAGTCGCAGTATCAGTTAAGAAAAATAGTAATCACACGTAGTAGATTATGACCTATAGCTTATTTATGTAAATTTCTTTAAGAAAAAATCGTTAAGTCTTGTTTATTTATTAATCTATTTTTTAATTAAATTTCTTGAATTTATTGACTATTTTCAACATCTTTCATTCTTGTTTACTAAATTACGTGGTATTTATGTTAACTATGGATTTTCTTCGCATGGCTGTTGTTCGGTTAAATGAAGTTCAAATAAATATCATGCATAAAAAGTTTTATGCAAATGATGTCGTTTTTATAAAAAAATACTTTGATCGATTTGTTTCTTCACCCGAAGCTAGAGCTGTTTTTGGGGAAGATCTTGATTCTCTCAGCTCTTCATTAGCAGAAGTTTATACGATTTCGGATATTACCAATAAAAATGAACTGGAATCTAAAAAATTAACTACCTCTATACTTAAAGTTCACGATGTTTTTTATATGGTGATGTTGTCTCGCTTATTTAAAAACCACTTACCTCCAGAAAGTAAACAAGATCTTTCTCGTAGACTTCTATCCTTACTAAAACCTTTAAGTATAGATCTGACTTTTTCCATAATGGGAAAAATTCAGTCATGGTTTCCGGCAGATATTGAAACGGTTGTGGTTATGGCGGAAAGTTTTCAATCATCTCAGCCGAATCCTCTTATGATAGGTTATATTTTTAAAATTCTTTTGGATGTTCCCCAAAGTGCAAGAAGATCGCTTTATAACGGAGCCTGTATTCTTTGTGAAAATATCTCCAATTTGTCATGCGCTTATTTGTTAATCGATTCTTTAAGAAGGCTTCCTCCCGATGAGATGGAGCTAAAGGCTGGCTTATTTGCTCCCATTCTCTCTAATGTAGACGATAAAAAAGATCTGATAACTCTTTGGAGTATTTTAAATGAGATTCCCTCTGACAAGCAGCCTTTTATTGAGTTGGCATCTAAGCTGCTTTCTAGAGGACAATCTGTTAAAGAAAAAATCGAAATCATAAATCTAATGCCCAATCTAGATATTGAAAGAATTCCTTTTCTCATGAAATGGGAAGAAATAATATCATTAGAATCTCCTAGTATGTCGTCTAGCTGTATTTTACAAGACCTCTCTATGATGAATGATCAGGAAATTTCTGCTGCGCATGAGATGCTTCAATCTATTTGCAAAGAACAAAGTCCTCTAAGGGAC
>VGMB01000176.1 GCA_016866585.1 Chlamydiota bacterium | reverse complement strand
CCAGGATCCAATTTTACCTTTTCTAAAGGTCCCTCCTGTATCTCCAAACAGCTCATCACCATATTGACTCGCAGTTTCTTTAGAAATCGGTAGACCTATAAAATTAGCAATCCTAAATATTGTGTTTGTTTGTTTTTCTTTATTCCCTCCACCTTGAGGACCCACTAGATCTTCAAAACGCACAACAAGGAAGTTGGGGTTCTTTAAGAAGATAGATAGATTTTTATTCATCGTAAAAAACGCAGGGTGCTTAGCCATTATCGTGTCGATTTTCTCTTCAGTTGTCATCGATGGCTGCTTATAAATGTGATGAGCGTAAGATACGTACACATCCCTGATATCTCTAATTAGGATCACTTTTTTATGATTTTTATATCGAGTTGTCAGAATCTCCTTTAACTTAATTGGGGCGAAAAGATGTGTCCAAGGCATCTCCCCACGCTCCCAGCTGTCTTCTATAACTCCAGGATAATAAAATTGAGGCTCGTTTTTATTCATAGAAAACAAATGAGTACTAGCCGTCCCTCTTAATTTTTCCATTAATTTAAACATTAGATGAGTGCCTGCTTTAGGCTGTGTAGCCAAGATGAATTGTTCACCTTGCCCATCAGCAAGTAATAGGGTGCAAGAAAATACAGCTATAAATGAAAAAAAATACTTTATTTTATTTATCATAATATACTCCATCAGTAAATTTAAAATATCTTTTGTTTTTATATAGATTTTTTTCAATACATTTTAAAAGAGTTCTTAAATTTTTTAGGAAAAGAAAAGATTTGCAAAAAACGAGCTATTAAGAGATCATATGTCCCTTCATGCACTGGTAGCTCAGCTGGATAGAGCACACGGCTACGAACCGTGAGGTCAGAGGTTCGAATCCTCTCCGGTGCATTTTATATTACACCCCCCGTAGCGCCTATGATGTTAAGATCATATCCCAGCGGTCCCATTGAGACTAACTCCTATATCATTTTTTGTGAAAAATCTAAAAAAGCATGGATAGTAGACGCCCCTAAAGATTGCTATGCTGAAATCAAGATCGATATTGAGATCCTTGGGCTCACAGTAGAAAAGATAATACTTACTCATTCCCATTGGGATCATATAGCCGATCTAAGAGTATTGAAAGATCATTTTGATTGTCCAGTCCTAGTCCATAAGGATGATGCTGAAAATGTAATCCACCCTGGTGCAGATGGACTTCCCTTGTATTTTAAGATTGAAGGTGTACAACCTGATGAATACCTTGTTGAGGGACAGATCATATCATTGAATGATAGCAGTGCGAAGATCATCCATACTCCAGGCCATAGCAGGGGATCTATTTGTCTTTACTTTGAAGAGGCTAGGATTTTAATTTCTGGTGATACCCTATTTAAAGGTTCTATGGGAAGGGTAGATCTCCCTACTTCAGAACCTGATCGTATGTGGGATTCTCTTGAAAGGCTTTCTCGATTACCTTCTGAAGTTGCAGTGTATCCTGGACATGGAACTAGTACAACTATCGGAATGGAAAGTTGGATGAAAAATGCAAAAAATCTTTTTTCTTAAATTTAAGGAGATCAAATGTCAAATGTATTAATTGGAAAGCCTGCTCCTAAATTTTCAGCAAAAGCTGTGATTAATGGGCAGATCGAAGGGGATTTTTCTCTTTCGAAGTATTTGGGTAAGTATATAGTTTTCTTTTTCTACCCTTTAGATTTTACTTTTGTATGTCCTACGGAATTGCATGCGTTTCAAGAAAAACTCATGGATTTTCAAAATAGGGGTGCTGTGGTTGTTGGATGCTCTGTTGATAGTTGTTTTTCTCATTTAGCTTGGCTCTCTACGCCAAAGTGTAAAGGAGGAATAGAGGGTGTTGGATACCACTTGGTGTCTGATATGAACAAAACTATTTCAAAAGATTTCCAGGTTCTGAAAGAAGATGAAGGTATTTCTTATAGAGGACTATTTATTTTAGATCAAAAGGGAATCGTAAGGCATCAAGTTATCAACGACCTTCCTATCGGTAGATCTGTCGATGAGGCCTTAAGAACGCTTGATGCAATTATTTTCCATGATAAAAATGGAGAGGTTTGCCCAGCAAATTGGAAAGCGGGAGCTAAAAGCATGAAGCCTACTTCAGAGGGCCTTGAAGCTTATTTCCATAATTGAAATTTCGAAGAGCTCTGCTGATTGACAGAGCTCTTTTTTCTCATACTGTTGTAAGGTAATCGTATAAATCTTTTTCAGTAAGTACCATTAAGCTTTTATGGATGTGGCAGATGTCGGTGGCTTCTTGGATGACTTCGTTATCTCCAATTCCAGGAATATAGATAGCACTTAATATAGGAATAGATTCTTTTATCTGAAGAAGCCTTAGTCCTTTTTTATAGTCTTGGATGCTAAAACCCTCTTCTTTTACTCGAAAAAAAACTAAATCTCTATTGAATAACAGCGTCTGGATTGCAAAGTGTATCCCCATGCTCTCTTCGGGTGGATTCCCAAAGTTGTCCATTAATTGACCCACGCTCTTACATAAATAAGGTATGCAATATTCTCCCTTTTCGGCTTCTCCAAATAAGAAAACAGTAGGTTTCATCGCGTCCTCCTAGCTTAACATTTGGTATCTATCTATTTAATTCCTATAAATAACTTTTCAAGCTTATTGTAAATATTTTTTTTAAATTGAAGGTTTTTATCGATTTAAATAAGTTGTTGAAGTTAAATTAATTATTTAAAATAATGATTGAATTAAATTTTTTTTTGGAATATAACGCGAACTAAAGCCCTAAATTTGAGGAGTTGAGACATGTCAGATTTTAAATGGATGACTTTTTTTTCAGCCATCTTAACCACGCAATTCTTAGTTTCTGGTCAGTATCAAGATTCTAGAACAGAATTGAGTCAGTACAAGTCTCCATCAGCAGATACAGGAGTAAAATGTACAGAGGGTATCGGCTCATTTGCTGACTATTTTCGTTTTATTGATGACCTAAATGAAAAAGGGTGCCCAACAGTAAAACAAATATTTCTGAGTTATGAACCAAAAGTTGCTGAACTTATATCTAAAGATAATCTCAGGTATAACTGGGCTTTAACATGTGCAGAGAATGTAGCCAAAAATAGAATCAGTGAAAAACTAAAAGCTAAGTCTTCTAAGGCTGTTGTTTTTACTGAAGGTAAGTATTTCTTTCCTTCCTCCTTGTCTATACGATTTTCTGTTTCAGAGGACAGTTTAGAAGAACAATCGGAATTAGTCGAAGATGTCATGTCTTTTGAAGTTAATGATCAAGAGGTATTTTTAACAAAAGCCGAAATACTTCAGGGTATTTCTGAGCTACTTAATCCTAATAAAAGTGAAGAATCTAAGTTCATTTTTGAGTCGCTAGAGAACGAATTTTCTGAATTTTGTCCGTTTATGGAATTTAAGGAGTTTTTGGAAATTTCCTATAGCGTTCTAGAGGATATGAGCGCTGCAGAAATTCAACGTGCTGTTGAACTGTATTTTAATGACGAAAACAAAGTTGTTGAGGAGTATAGCCCAGAAATCAATCTACAAAATGCTGACATCCCAAACACAAATTTTTTATCAGCGGTCTCTCTCTATTCAGAGAAAGAAAAGATTCAGGGATTTTCCGCTCTTAAACGAGGACTGTCAAATCATGATCGTTTCGGTACTATAGAAGATTTTCAGCAGCTTCGACTTACTGAGACAGATAAAAAAACGATCAGAAAGCTCGTTACTACTCTTTCAGATCATAATGTTTTCCAGCTTTTGTTAGATAAAAAAGAAATAGAAAAAAAGGGCAAATCTATTCGTCCTGTGCATCCTTTAGTTTTTTTAAGCTACATTGTAACAGATAGTCATATGAGGAAGTCCCTTTCAAATATTAAGAAAAGTTACTTCAAATGGAAAAACTTCGTAGAAGGTTTCGAAGATAAAATGAAAGACATGGCCCTTGCCGGTGAGCTTGTACCTTATATTAGAGGTTTTGCAGAGACAACCGGTGTCGACATCTCTACTGTTTCAGAGTATATTTACGATAAAGACTATGAAGGATTGATGAAGCATTTCCTTTAGTCTCCTGATTTATCAAACTTAGGAAAAGCAACAACTTGTTTTTCCTAAGTTTTTCTTGTAAAATCTTT
>VGMB01000175.1 GCA_016866585.1 Chlamydiota bacterium | reverse complement strand
CGACCCACTTCCTCTTTGCTTAACGCCGTCTCTACACTCTCCATAAGATTGCAATTCCGTTCTTACTTCACCGCTCAAGGAAAGATTACCACCAATTTCCTTGATAGTGACTTGTCTTTTCGTATTCATCCACTCTTGCAGAGCGTTGATATCAATAGCTCGAGTATCATCATCGTTATCGATAGTATTAGCAGAAAGCATTCCATAGGAGGATAATGCAAGTAGTAAGCTTAGACAGCCAAAACGTCTCATTCGAATCATAAATAAACCTTTCTCCTATGTTAACACAAAACAAAAAAATTCAGTAAAATATCTTGAAAGTTTTAATAAAACTTCCATAAGAGCAAGAATTTATAAGAATTCTCGGAATTATTTTCAAAGAAAACGAATCAGAAAGAAACAACTAAACAAAAATAATAATTTTAAAATCTAAAATCTGCAGAACAACCAATACCAGTTTCCTCAACAATTCTAGCTTCAACATTACAACTAAAGTCCTTTTGCAATCCAACACCAAATCCTATAGCAAATCCAAACGAATACTTATTTATCAGCCTAAGTGTATTATTAGGAAAGTACGTTGCCAGCGTCTTCAAATTGCCAAATTTAGTTCTATCATGTGAGTACGTAAATCCTATGTAGGGCACAAACCAGGATACTCTCCTAGACAACCCACACCCCAGCTGCCATTGTCTATCGCTAACATATCCTTTTGTAGAAATTTTGTTTCCATTTACCGTAATACAGTCAAGATTGGGATGAGAATAAAATGCCTTAGCATCGAATCCTAGCTGAATTTCTCCCCAACATGCCGCTACAGTCCTTATGCCTAAAAGTCCTCCAAGCTGATTTTCTGATGTAAAATGAATACTAGTATCGCTAGACACCCTTTGAGAAAGTCCTAATTTATACGCGCCAATAGAACCATAGATATCCCATCTATTACCAAAATCTAGTGCCACACTTCCTGCATTATATTGGGAGCTAAACGAACTTATGGTGTGTGTTGCTTCGGTTCCTGAAGAACGAACGAGCATACTCCTAGATAAAACATAATCACCTTGATATCCTGTTTTCACCCCAATCCAACATTCTGGAGAAATAAAAAAACCATCTTCGGGCATTTCGGGCGCGCTAGGATTTCCAAAGTATAAGGCATGTGCAGAAGTGGAAAATGTAACACAGAAAAAGATTTTTTTTAATAAACTCAATCGATCCAATACCAACCCCATGTCTAACGTATTTTTTTGAAGTCAAAAAGATACCAGCGTGCTTAGCTATTTGCAAAATGAAAAATTCCGATTAATATGTAAAGCGACTTTACATTAAAACTTTCTTTCGAAAATCTGAGAATATTCCTGTGGTTTTACATATACTGCCCAGGATTCTTTTGTATCATCAGAAAAAAACTTAGACCAAGATTGCATAGCAAGCCCCTCGTATCCATTTTTACTAACTCTCCAAAGTTTTATTTGGCTTGTGGATGGACTAACAACAAATCCGAAAAAATTTTGAGACCAATTAGTGTCAGCAAAAATAAAAGGAAGCGGTGGCGATAAACACAGCGCTTCTGCTTTTTTGCAGACATAGCTGTGTAGATCGAAGTCAAAACTCACCGACTTAAAATATGAAGCTATCACCCCTTTGCATATTTCTCTTAATAAATTAGCTGAAATGAACTCCATATCTGTATCTGGGAAAAGATCTAAAAATGAATAGGATTTATCACCTATTATTTCATAGACTATATCATGAATGTTTTTTTTAAGTTCTAATCCTTTGCTTATAGGAATTTGAGTATACAAAAATGAGTCCACAAAATCTGCAAACAGCTGTGGTGAATGGTGTAATTTTGATATTTTGATCGCAAATTCTTTCAACGTGCTAGAGGTAGCAAAGGTAAATGCACGCCTTATAACAAACGATAATTCATATGGAAGAGTTTGTAGAAAGTTATTTAACAAAAATTCTTGCTCAGGAATAGATAATAAGATTGAGCTGTAAAACTTTTCCCATTTTTTTACGATCTTGTCCCTAATCCATGTGTATGTAAATGAATTATCATCCCAGGAAGAAAAAAAATAATTTTGATAAGGCATCAGAAGAAATGCATGAGTTGGAGAATTCATCAGCATTCTTTTTCGAGTATTTTCAGGAAAATATGCTGTGAAGTTGTATGGTAAACTTTTCATTGTTTCTATGAGCAAATGAAGCAAATCAGATTCACTTTTTGCGTTAAAAGATTCTTCTGTTATTTCAGAATCTCTGCGATAGTAGGTCTTTATTAGAGTGTTCATCACACCCCCCGAAGTGTAAGACCACGGTTTTTTTTCAAGTTTCTTTAGATCTGTTGTGTTTTTTTTATTTATAGACACTTGATGAAGCTTGGCGCTGCGATGAAAAGCGGATTGTATAAAGGCATCTGTTCTGACGTGATGAATCATCATAGTAATAATTTCTTTAATATCATCATCGCAATTTTTATCTTCAGCTGCTGAAGATATCTGGGGCTCTGCATAAGAGAAAAAAGCAACAAGAGAGTCTATAAACTGTTCTTGGTCATGGATCATAGTCCATAAAGAGGCATCCCTACGGCCATGTTTACAAACAAGACGAAATCCAGCAGGGCTATCTTCGTATTCACTAACATCTACCTCTTGCATATCAGCATCATAAATTTCTTGAAAGTACTCAGGAAATCTCTGATCAAATTGCTCAATTATAAAAGAAAATAAATGGGGATAAAATGACGACTTCCTATAGAACTTATCTCTAAGTTCAAGACAGGCATTCATATGATAGCTGCGGCTTTGAAATTCTGCTTTTAATCGTCTTATCTCAGATTCAGATGACGCTTGAGCTAAAAGCAATTCTGTAGCTCTAAGTTGAGAAAAAGCAATCTCGTAATCATTTTGATATTCCTCAAGCTTGAGATTACAAGAGGCAATTTTTTGCTCAACAAAATTATAAATTATTTCTCCAAGGCCTCCTGATTCTTCATGGTTCAGCCCAAGACTTGAAAATAAATTCCATCGAGAAAACTCCATTTTTGTTTCAGAAAAGGAAGCGATAGAGTATTCCCACACTCTTGCTAAAATATTTTCAGTTAGATGCAAAAATCTTTTTTTTATACTACAAATAGAGGCATCTGCATTACTGCATTTTTCTATCCGGCTACTCATGCTTGTTTGGTGGATTATCTCCACACGCCCGCTATGCTTAAAAAATGAATTTTTTTCGTAATAATAACGATCAAGCTGATCTTGGGTAATTGAAAACTTTTTAAAAACAAGATGTTTAAAAAAATTTTCGACTGTTTGGGGGATTTTTTCTTCATTAAATTCTACCAAACTATTTTGTAACCAACTCGCTCTATCTTCTGCTGAGTTATAGCCATCTAGCAGATCAGTTTTTCCTATCGCATATTTTATACTGTATGGAATGTCGGCCATTGACAGATGTAAAGTGTTTACATTCTTTTTCATTTCTCCAAAGCCATAGCTTGGGCTAAGTGGCACAGAATATTCTTTCCCAGAAATAACCCTTACTATTTTACCTGTAGATAAAAGATCGTAAAGATCGGTCAGCATATTTTCTATTTGTTCTTTTTGAATTAAAATAGCAGGTGCTGTAGCAAAGCAAGAGCCAACGTTTTGTCTAAGTGGATAGAGACATGCGGCTACAACTGCAACGCGAACATCCCTATCAGTAAGGATATGTGAAGGGTTCAAATCTAAAGTATCTCTAATGATTTCTTCAGCATACTTATGACACAGAGGAACTCTGAATCTTTTTAATTCTAATACAAATTTTTTATCATCCCTAATTTTAGTGAGAACATCGATATGATGAGAGGTTATAACCTCGTCAGTATGCCCACTAGGCATAGAAATAAAACCTGTAGTTTCTAAAAGCTGTATATTGCGATTAAGAACATCGATTAGAATTTCACCTTTAAGATCAAAAATAGACTCCGCAATATTCATAGATCTATTTTGAGCTCTAAATTTAAAACTATCCTGCAAATTGAATAGCTGCATTTCTTTGGATATTTCAAATTCTTTTTTGCTATCAAAAAAATGTATTAAGCCTTGATTTTCCTCTGATATTTTTAAAAAAATTGAAGAAAAAAAATTATCA
>VGMB01000174.1 GCA_016866585.1 Chlamydiota bacterium | reverse complement strand
ATTACTTGCCCCTGCCAAAAAAATTAAGAGCTGTAGCAGATGCAAAAGCTGAAATCGCAAGAGAAAAAAATGATTTTGATCGACTATTTCAAAGCTTTTACATAGCGGATACGTTCTTAAAAAACCAAACAGGTATTCTTTATACCCATCTGAATAAAAGTGATGATCTACATCGAAAAATTGAGATCAAAGACAAATTGGGACGTAGCTATAAGATAGATCTAGATCAACATGAATTTTGTATTCAAAGAAAAGTCACACTTCTTTATGAACAGTTACAAATATACATGGCGGATGGAGATATTGCCAAAGCACAAAAGCTGATTGAAAATTTAATCGATATGATAGTAGAAAACCTAAATAAGGGAATCTACAGCGACGATATTGCTGTCTTTAAAAATATAGGGTGCCAAAATGAAACCCCCGTATACATCGATTTTGGCAAACTTTCAAAAATCCAGCAGGATACTTCAACAATCGAACTAAAAAACCATTTAATCAATCAGTTCGAAGATTTTTCTAAATGGTTAAAAAAGAAGTTCCCTATACTTGAAGAAACTTTAGCAAACAAGATTTCTCAAATTGATCTAGAACAAAATTAGGGCTTTTACATGAAAAGACCAATACAGCTTATCATCTATCTTGCGATGTTTGCCCTTACCGAAAGAGCCTGTTATTTGGCTACAGCGGGTTTTAGACAAGATAAGATTTTATCTATGAGTAAAACAACTAATAAAGAAGAACAAATAAGCGAGCAAAGGCTTGTAGAATTAAATTCCATACTAGACCAAAACTATTACTATCTTGGCAAAGGAGGCTGTTGCTACTGTTTCTGTAGTGCTGACGACAAATATGTCATTAAGTTTTTTAAACAGCATCATCTTACTCAGACGCATTTTTTAGCATCATTACCTCTACCTAATTTTTTAGAACAGTGGCGTAAAGACTTCATAAGTAAAAAAGAAAAGCAACTCAAACACAAGCGTAAGGACTACCTATTTACAAGCATCAAAATCGCACAAGACCTGATGTCAAAAGAGACTGGAATCGTACACGCACAGCTAAACCCTTCTGAGGCTTTTGCAAGAAAACTTATCTTCTTTGATAAGATCGGAGTAAAACATTCTATAGACTTAAGTAATACAGAATTTGTAATCCAAAAGAAAGTAACACTTATTTACTCTTATCTCAATGATCTAATTAAAAATAATGAGATTGACCAAGCAAAAAGAGCTCTAGACTCTTTGATATCTCACATACAAAACCGCTGTAAAAAAGGAATCCACGATAGAGATCCTCATCCGACTATAAATTTTGGGTATCTTAATGGGGAAGCAATAGAACTTGATCTTGGATCGTTCAGTATGGATAAATCTCTCTCACAAGAAGAAAAAGTAAAAAGTGAAGTCTTGAAGATATTGCTATCTGTTCATAAAAAACTCATTCGGTTTAAGTGGAATGAGCTTGCCAATTATGTAGAACTACAAAGACAAAAAATCGAAAATGAAAATGAAAACTCTGTGTAAAGGATTGCTATTAATAGCGGCCGTTGTTGGAACTGAAAGGTTTTGCCATAAGATGAACCGTGGGTTCATGGCCCATAAGATCGTCTCATACTTTCCCTATGATGTGGCATTTGAGCTTCCGTCGTTAGATAAAAATGAGCTGTCTGATCTTAATGCTATCCTAAACCAAGAATTCAAATTCTTAGGGTACGGTGGCCAAGGATATTCGTTTATATCGAATGATTCGGAGTATGTGATCAAATTTTTTAAAATGCACCATATGAGAGCGTCCAAAGTTTTAGACAAGCTTCCTCTCTTCAGTAAAGCTCGTCTATTCAAAGACAATTTTGTTAGATCAAGACATGAAAACCACTTCAAGATCTTTACTAGCGTTAAAATTGCTAGTGAAAAATTCAAAAATGAAACAGGAATTATATATGCCAACTTAAATCCAGTTACAAATACATTTCCTCCAGTTTCTATACTCACCCCGATTGGAGTAAAGCTCACTGTAGATCTAAATCACGTTCCGTTTGTTTTACAAAAAAGAGCAGATCTTGCTTTTACTCAGTTTAAGAAACTTTCGATCTCAAAAGAAAAAAATAAGATTCAAAACATGATCGATGACATTACATCTTTTATATCGATCAGATGTAAAAAACAGATAGAAGACTTAGATGGAGGTCTTCTTAGAAATTTCAGTTACTACAATAATAAAATCATACAGATTGATGTCGGTTCTTTTAGGGAAAATGAGGGATTAAAAGATATTGATGCAATCAGAGATACCCTGCTAAAAAAAACAGGGATTCTTAGAAGGATATTACTAGCTCACTATCCAGAGATGGTTCCATACCTTGACCAAAGTATCGAACGATCTCTAGATTTAGACTAACCTGTCAGACCTGGAAATACTGCGATAGCTCATTTGGACATGCTCTCACCACTCTGGCAGATTAATTAAGTCAAATTCATTAACTCAGAGGCTGGAAAAAAATAGAAATTGTTCACAACTTGTCAAGGTTATCAATCTGATTATTGTGGTTGAACTTTCAAAATTTTGAAACCTGTATCAAAACAAGCTCTTTAAAAATATAATAGACTATTGTTATTACTTTTTTCATCTTATCTATCTAACTTCCAAGAAATTGTCATATTGTTAGCTAAAACAAAAAAAACCGCATTAGCATTTACCTTCTTTTGACCTCTCACATTGAACTGGACTAAATTTCTATTTCTTGCATTCGCATTGGCATTCTCTGCAGTAGCAGCTCGTTGTTTATAAATCGCTTTAGATTTCTCTTTTTCCATACGAATCTAAAATCATTGATTGTGTGGTACTTTATCTTAATATCGCCACAAATCCACTTAAAGGCTATATGTTCTTGGCAATATTGCTCAATCACTCATTCATGGCAAATGCCTTCAAGTGTGGCATATAACCATATGCTCAAAAGGACTCTTGGATTTATTGCAGGTCTACCTTTTGCACCTTCAACAGTATTGATTTTTATCAAAAATTCAGAGAGATCGATCTTTTTAATATATTTCCAAACAAGTCTGACTTTATGGTCTTGTAAAACCAATTCATCTAAAGAAGCAACAATAATTTCTACTTGATTTCTGATCAGATTTACCAATCAAGGTACTCCATGATATTTTGAACTTTAAGATGTTGTTGTACTTATAGATAACAACCTGGGTAAAAGTATAAAACAGTATATAGAAATGATTGAAACTAAATAAATCCATATTTAATCATTTTAAATTCAACGAATTTAATTTTCCCCTGCCTCTCACCTTACGCAAACGGGTGAAAATTTCTTGATCAGTCCCATCTTTCTCCTGTGTCAACATAGTTGTCGCATTTTTAGTCACTTCAAGCATCCAGGGGAACTATTCACGTTCAATAGAATTAAGAAGACGTCGCAATAATCCTTCGGTTGGTCTTGGTTTAGCTGGATCTTTCTTGAGTTCTTCGTATTTTTGCTTCCACTCTTGTAACACCCAGTTATAAGCATAACGAGCTACATCACACGCTTTAAAAAAGGTAAATAGCCTGAATGTTCTTCAGATCTAATGCGATTCGATGCGCTGTTAACATACAACAATTCTCTTTACCGCTCTTCAAAACCTTACCAAACCTGATCATATATGATCAAACTATCAACTTTTGATCGAGGGCTATCATGCCCTCGTTTTAATTTCCTGGTGCTGTGAATTTCTTCACTATCTTGCCTCAACGGTGTAATATGTACACCATTAGGCAAAACACACCAAGCCCATCGTTTTTGAATCAAAACGAGGTCTGAGCCAGACACTATTGAGGGATATTCTCCCTCTCTTTTTTGCAGAAGATCCCACAGGATTTTCCTTAAACCATTGATCGCTGAATTCTCGTCGCGAATGTGAACTTTCCGGCACTGTGGGCATTCCCATTGTCTAAGTGAGACATGGATCCCTTGGTTTTCTATCCAAAGGCAGTGACTACAGGTGCGGGTTGTTCCTCTTTGACCTTGCTATAATTTACTAGACACATAGAATCCGAACAATTTAAACAAATTGTTAGGAGGGATAATCTATGAGTATAAGAAATTATGATAGAGAATTTAAGCTAAATGCAGTCAAACTGTATAGA
>VGMB01000173.1 GCA_016866585.1 Chlamydiota bacterium | reverse complement strand
ATTAAAATAGTAAAGGAAGAACTTCTTAATGGTAAAATAGTGGCCATCAAAAATACTGGGGGCTTTCTTCTGCTCTGTAATGCTACAAATGAATCTTGTGTTCAAAGATTGCGAAGCATAAAAAAAAGAACTAAAAAACCATTTGCAGTCCTTGCTCACTCCCTAGATAGCGCTTGCGCTCTTGGTCACATAGGAACCGTCGAAGAAAAAGCTTTGACCTCCTACGCATCACCGATCACCCTTTGTAAAAAAAAAGAAAATAGTAACATCGCACCTTCAGTATGCTCAGAGAGCCCTTACGTAGGTATCATGCTTCCCAGTACAGCGCTTCTACTGCTTCTTACAGAGGATATGCCCGTTCTTGTTGCAACAAGTGGAAACATATCAAGCATGCCTTTATGCATCTATGACTCGGAAGTGTTTTCCACCCTTTCGGAATGTGATTTTTTTCTTTCTCACAATCGAAAAATCGCAAGTAGGATAGACGACTCTGTCGTCCATATCATTAATGAGTGTGTATCTACAATAAGAAGGGCTCGCGGTTACATCCCATCAGCATTTTCCATTCCAAATTCTATGAGTATATCTACACCCATTTTATCATCAGGCTGTGACCTTAAAAACAGCTTTGCTCTTGCATCAAAGAATAAGATCTACCTCAGTCAATATATTGGAGACTTAAGCTCACTTCAATCTATATCTCACTACCAAAGCAGTATTGAATTTTGGAAAGGTCTACTATCTATAAAAAGTCATTTAGGGGTTTGTGATATCCATCCAGATATGATAACAACAAAAACGGTACAAAGTATAAACACAGCAACGGCACATGTACAACATCATACCGCTCACCTTCTTGCTAATCAGCTAGAGAACAACATACCATATCCATACCTCGGAGTGGTATGGGATGGTACTGGGCTAGGTGATGACCATACCGTTTGGGGAGGTGAATTCTTTGAAGTCACCGAGCATCGTATCCAAAGGATTGGATCGATGGAATCTTTCCCCCTACCCGGGGGAGATAAAGCAGTGAAAGAACCCAGGCGCTCATGCCTCGGTGCCCTTACACAAATAAAATCATCTGCACTCATCACATGGGCTAAACAAGTACTATCCGATGAAGAAGTCAAAGTACTATCTCAATGTATTTCCTCTAAGATAAATACACCCATGACATCAAGTATAGGTAGACTTTTTGATGCTGCCGCATCTCTTCTAAATATTTGTCATACTAATGAATTTGAAGGTCATGCAGCAATACTATTAGAAAAGTTAGCCCTTAATGCAAAAAAGAAAAATACGGAATATGTGATACCGATTACAAAAAAAGAAAACTTCTATGAAGTTAACGCTTTAAAAATCTTAAATGAAATGTACACAGATAAAAAAAATGGTGTGCCTCTACCTGAAATCGCTTATGGATTTCATCTGGCATTAGCCCGTATAATCAGGAATATTACAGAAATTGTTGATTTAAAAAGAGTAGCTCTATCTGGTGGGGTCATGCAAAATAAGTTACTTGTTGAGCTAACCCATTTAGAACTAAATAATATAGGCGCTTGCGTATACATACACAAAGTCATACCAACAAACGATCAAGGCATCGCAGCAGGTCAACTATTGCATCTTATGATGCAGAATCAACATCATCACCATTTATAAGTGGCGGATTAAAGAGCACTTTAGTAGCAATTTTCTCTGTTTTGTCGGATCTATGCATTTTCGCTCTCAACTCATCAGCTCCGATAACAACAAAAGCAGCCACATCCCTAAATGGAATGAGTCCAAAAAATGGAACTTTTGATACTAAATTTATAATAACATCCACTACACTTGAGTGCGCAAGCCTCTTAAAGTAAGACTCTTGAACTAACTCTAGGAAGGGTTCTCTTTCTTTGACTTTTACAGCCATAAACCACCTAAAACACGATGCATCACCATCCGCGCCCGTACTTATTTTATCATATATCCAACGAGGAATCAATATATTATTTTTAACTACACAAGTCACTCATTATTAATTAATTAAAATCACATGATTACAGAGAGTCTAGGAGCTAAAACACAACTGTTATTAAGACATCAAAACTCCAGAGCAAAGACCCTCTTTTCTACTCTGATTAAGATGAAATGAATGCAACACGGATATAAAAATCCGTTTGAAGGTTTTAATAATTTTGTATTTATGGCAAATTTTGCAGGATCCACTAAGCATGAAGTGGATAAAATAAATACAGTGATTAAAAAAGAACTCTCATCATTTGTTGAAATCAAAGAATCTTCTTTGATTAAAACAGATCAGAAGGTGTTGATAATATCGATTTTAGTGGTTTAAATTCAGGAGGTTTTCTGGAATATTCACTAATATCTTTGACAGACACAAACGGAAAAGACCTCAAAAATACAAAAGGCTACTTTATCATTTAAAATATCTATAGAAGTGAACAAAACACAACACAACTGCTTTGCTGTAATTTGGTATAAGACATGTTTTTTAAAAACTCAAAAAAATACAGCTAGTATGATTTCCGATTCCTTAAAGCTCCTGTTAAAAGACTTTCGAAATGAATATAGTCAAGTAAACGAGGAAAAACCGTGTTTTAACTTTTACCTGTCATAGTACTATCGAAAAATCACATCATTTTTTCTTGTAAAAATCTTATGTTTAGAGCTTACTCAACATAGTATAATTTATTCTATTTGGTGAATAACATGTGCTTAGCCTTGCCAGGAAAAATAATGAAAACCTTTTCAGAAGACGGTATTTTAATGGCAGATGTTGACTTCTCAGGGGTAACGAAAAAAGTTTGTTTATCTTTCACCCCCGAAGTAGACATAGGAACATATGTCGTAGTTCATGTAGGTTTTGCCATAAGTATTCTTGATGAGCAAAATGCTAAGGAGACTCTAAATCTTTTCAAAGAAGAGCTCTTATGAAATTTGTAAATGAGTATAGAGACCCTTCTCTTGTCAGGCTCCTTGCAGAAAAGATCAAAAAAACAGCAAAAAAAAACTGGACTATCATGGAAGTGTGTGGAGGACAGACACATTCTATCGTCAGATCTGGCCTCAACAAGCTACTACCCGATAATATACAACTGATTCATGGTCCAGGATGTCCTGTATGTGTAACACCTATTGATCTTATTGATATGGCCATTGCGATCGCTCTTACACCCAATACTATCTTGTGCTCTTTTGGAGACATGTTACGAGTCCCAGGATCATCTTTTGATCTAATAAAAGCTAAAGCTCTAGGTGCTGATGTGAGAATAATCCTATCCCCAATCGATGCTGTGCACATTGCCAAAAAAAATCCTAATAAAGAGGTTGTTTTATTTGCTGTAGGTTTTGAAACTACAGCCCCAACGAACGGTATGACCATCAAAATGGCTAATGACCTTAAGGTAGTTAATTTTTCTCTTTTGTCCTCTCATGTATTAGTTCCCCCGGCTATAAAGTATATCATGTCAGATCCTGAATCAAAAGTAGATGGCTTCCTAGCTGCAGGCCACGTATGTACTGTCACTGGTTATAAACAATACCATGAGCTAGCAAAAGCTACTGATACTCCTATTATTATTACAGGATTTGAACCCGTTGACATCATGCAAGGAATTAGTCTTTGTGTTGATATGCTAGAAAAACAAGAAACTGGCGTTAAAAACCAATACAGCCGTGTTGTTAAAGAAAGTGGTAATAGACAAGCCCAAGAACTTATATCCGATGTATTTACCGTTGTAGATAGGCATTGGAGAGGAATAGGATCTATCCCAAGCAGCGGTCTTGATCTAAGTAGTAAATATAAGACATTTGATGCCACATACCGTTTTACTATTAAAACAGATGCTCCATCTTTAGATAGTGGCTGTCTAAGCGGGATGATCATGCAAGGAAAGTGCAAACCTTCCGACTGTCCCCATTTCGGAAAAAAATGCACTCCACAGACTCCTCTTGGCGCTCCCATGGTATCAACAGAAGGGGCTTGTTCCGCCTATTACCTTTATTGCGACAAAGGATCATCATGAATAACTTCAATTGCCCAATACCTCACTATCAAGAAGATGTTATCACCCTTTCCCACGGTAGTGGCGGTAAACAGACCTCTGATCTTATCGAAAATATATTCCTCTCCCCATTTTCTTCAGAAGAAATAAAAAAGAT
>VGMB01000172.1 GCA_016866585.1 Chlamydiota bacterium | reverse complement strand
ACATTCTTTTTGCCAAGTGTAAATCAAATTAAATCTTAGGCGTAGTCTTTTTTTAGAAGTTATCTTGCTAAGGCAGAAATGCCTGAAAGATAAGAAGTTTAAATTCTTATCTTTCAGCATAAAAGAAAATACGCTTACCAAACTAGGTTGGCTGCAGATTGATATTCTGTTACCCTAGTTTCAAAGAAGTTTTTTTCTTTTCCTAGGTCTATTGTTTCACTCATCCATGGGAATGGATTTTTTGATCTATAGATTGGCTTTAGTCCAATACGCTCGAGTCTTCGGTCTGCTATATACTGCACATATTCGCGGAACATAGCTGACGTTAGTCCTAAAATTCCTTTAGGTAGACAGTCTTGTGCATATTGATATTCTAGTTCCACAGCTTCTTTTATCAAGTTAATGATGTGGTCTTGGAAGTCTTCAGTCCATAAATGAGGATTCTCTTCTTTAATACCATTGATGAGATCGATACCAAAGTTAAGATGAACCGTTTCATCTCTGAGAATATATTGGAATTGCTCTCCAATACCCGTCATCTTGTTTTGTCTATGGAAAGATAAAATCATAACAAATCCACTGTAGAAGAAGATTCCTTCCATGATTATGTAGTAGCCAATTAAATTCTCTAGAAACTTGCGAGCTCCCTCTGGAGTTTCTGTCGAAAAATCGGGCTTCATAATTTCTTCTGTCAGCCTCATTTCAAATTGGTCTTTTGCATGGATAGAGTTCACTTCATTATACATATTAAAGACTTCACCTTGATTTAAGGAGAGAGACTCTACTATATAGTGGAAGGTGTGGGTGTGTATTGCCTCTTCGAATCCTTGTCTAAGTAGGTTTTGTCGTACTTCTGGGTTTGTTACGTGCTTGAATATAGCAAGCACGATGTTATTACCAACAAGACTCTCAGCTGTACTGAAGAACCCTAGGTTTCTCATGATTACGAGCTTTTCATCTTTGCTTAGCGTATTAGATTTCCATAGTTCTATGTCTTTTGCCATAGAAACTTCTGTCGGCATCCAGTGATTAGCACAACCATTTAAGTAATGCTCCCATGCCCACGTGTACTTAAGAGGCATAAGTTGGTTCACATCAACTTTATTGCAGTTGATTAGACGCTTTTCACTGACGTTAACTCTTTTACTTGTACTAAAATCACTTTCTGTGGACAAGGTCTGCACTGCTGTGTCCTCATCATCAAAATTTAACATTTTTGTACTCCATTTTTTTAGTTTTACTGGCAGCTTTCGCATCCTTCTTCAAGGCTGCAGCTTAGGGGTCTATCTTTTTTAGGTGCTGGAGCTTTTGGTTTTTCCTCAGCTTCAACTCTATTTATTTGAATGTTACTTGACGCTGATTTGCTTTTCATCCATCGTGGTTGCAATCCTCGTCTGTTAATATCTGTGGTTGATTTTTCAATCTGCGTAGCAGCCAAAGTCCTTAAATAGTATGTTGTCTTTAATCCTTTGGTCCAAGCTAACATATACATTTCATGTAGCTTTTTCCCACTTGGTTCGTATAGATACAAGTTTAAAGATTGACCCATGTCTATCCATTTTTGTCTTCTGCTCGCACACTCGATTAACCAATCTGGTGCAACTTCAAAAGCTGTAAGGAATATTTCCTTTACGTCAGCAGGAATTCTTTCGATCTCTGATATAGATCCATCAAAGTATTTCAGATCGTCAATCATCTCTGCATCCCATATTCCAAGTTTCTTGAGTGTTTCCACTAGATGGGTGTTAGGTGTAGTAAACTCTCCAGAAAGATTCGATTTAACATATAAATGTTTATATGTAGGTTCTATCGATTGAGTAACTCCAGTTATATTAGAGATAGTAGCTGTTGGAGCTATCGCCATAGTATTACTATTACGCATTCCATGTTTTTTAACAGATTCTCTTACAATATCCCAGTTCATTGTAGAAGAATTATCATACTCTAAATATCCGCCACGTTCTTTTTCTAAAAGCTTATTTGTGTCTATAGGAAGAAGTCCTCGATCCCACTTTGATCCTTTGTAAGAAGGATAAGCTCCTTTCTCTTTCGCAAGTTCTGAAGAAGCTAAGATAGCATAATAGGAGATCATTTCCATGCTAACATCTGCAAACTGAACAGCTTCATAGCTTGCATAGCTTATATTTTGCATGTAGAGGGCATCTTGGAATCCCATTAAGCCAAGACCTATTGGTCTATGCTGTAGATTTGCATTTCTTGTTTCCGGAATAGGATAAAAGTTGATGTCGATTACGTTGTCTAGCATTCTTACTGCAGCTTTCACGGTTGCGGCTAGTTTCTTTTCATCAAGCCCATTCTCAGTCATGTGCATTGCTAGGTTTATAGAGCCAAGGTTGCATACAGCAGTTTCTTGCATAGAGGTGTTCAGAAGGATTTCTGTACATAGATTTGAGCTATGAACAACACCCATATGGTCTTGAGGAGAGCGTATATTTGATGGATCTTTGAATGTAATCCAAGGATGGCCTGTTTCAAATAGCATACTGAGCATTTTTCTCCAAAGCTGCAGAGCTTCTATTTTTTTAAAGAGCTTGAGCTCTCCATTTTCAGCCATTTTTTCATACTCTTCATAGCGTTTTTCAAACGCCTTACCATAAAGATCATGTAGGTCTGGGGTGTCGCTTGGACTAAATAGTGTCCAATTACCGTTTTCTGCTACACGTTTCATGAATAGGTCTGGGATCCAATTTGCCGTATTCATATCGTGTGTACGTCTTCTTTCGTCACCTGTGTTTTTTCTGAGTTCAAGAAAGTCTTCAATATCAAGGTGCCATGTCTCTAGGTAAGCGCACATCGCTCCTTTACGTTTTCCTCCCTGGTTCACTGCAACAGCAGTATCATTGGCCACTTTTAAGAAAGGAATAACTCCTTGGCTTCTTCCATTTGTCCCTTTGATCATAGAACCAGTAGCACGAACATTCGTCCAGTCATTACCAAGCCCCCCGGCCCATTTAGATAGCTGAGCATCATCTGAGATCACTTTAAATATGTGAGAGAGATCATCTACTACTGTAGAAAGGAAGCAAGAACTTAGTTGAGAGTGTCTTGTCCCTGAGTTAAATAATGTTGGTGTGCTTGAAACAAAATGAAAAGTAGAAAGTACATTATAAAACTCTATAGCTCTTGCTGTCTTTTCTTCAGGTTTTTCATTTAAGGACAGACCCATAGAAACTCTCATCCAGAAAATTTGAGGTGTCTCTAATCTTCTTTGATTTTCATGGATGAAGTATCTGTCGTATAATGTTTGCAGTCCGAGATAAGTAAATTGATCATCTCTTTGCATTTGCATAGCGTGAGCGATTTTGTCTAAGTCAAAACTAAGTAAATCAGGGGATAATCGGCTGATTTCTATGCCATGGGATATGTATTTTTTAAAATATTCTCTATGTTGTGATTCTAATGAAGGATCTGACGCTGAGATATCCATAGTTTCTCTATAGAGCATATCTAATAACAGTCTAGAAGCTACCTTAGAATAGGCTGGCTCGATTTCAATTTTAGCTCTAGCTGCCATCATGTTCGCCTGATCGACTTCAGATTCTTTCATGTCTTCATAGAAGTTTTTTACAGATTCTTCTAAAAGCAAATCTGCAGACACTAGATCGTTTAGTCCGCGACATGCAAATTTTATTCTATGATGTAGCTCAGATTCAGATATAAACTTCTTTTGTCCTTTGTGGCTTACTATAATAAACTGTCTTTGATCTCTATCAACTTGATTTTTTTCAGTTTGTAAGTTGTTAGATAGATCTCCTTTTGCAGCCCTATTAATAATGAAGTTTTTAGCTACATGAAAAAACCCCTCTTTCATTAGCTCTTGTTCTATTTCATCTTGAATCGTTGTTACCTTTAACATTTTTCCGTCTTTTACCCAAGAAACGGCCTTAGCAACAACGTTTTGTGTGATTGTGTTTACCGCTTCTATGATTTGGTCTGATGAAGGACCTTCAATATCAGAAGATTGCCTAAATGCATTTTCAATTGTAGACGCAACTTTCATCGGATTGAAGCGGACAACGTTGCCATCAGATCTTTCGATTTTTAAGTTTTGGGGTGAGTCTTCTCTCAACGCTTTGTGAGAGTCTCTATATATTATATAGTCGCGGGCTACGTCATGATGTCCTTGTTTCATTAGTGAAACCTCGACCATGTCTTGTATACCTTCAACTGTTAGG
>VGMB01000171.1 GCA_016866585.1 Chlamydiota bacterium | reverse complement strand
TTGTGGATTGAATTCAAGTTCATTACCTAAAGTATCTTCTGCACTAACTTTGATACCAGCAAGTGTTGGTATGTTAAGAGCATTGAGGCTATATGTCCAGTAGAGATAGTCTGCTGTACCGTATACAGTCCACTGATCTTTCATTTCGTAGCTAGCATTTTGATTATACCCAGCTGGCAGTTGTCCGTCTTTTACTTTCTCACCTGGCAAGTACATGGGAGCCATGTCTTTTCCATCTTGGGTTTGAGAACGTGATGCTTGATCAGCTTTTGCAATAGAAGGAACCATTGCCAAACTTACTGCAGCAAGCATTACAGAATATCGTTTGAAATCCATAAGAACTTCCTTTTCTGAAGATTATAAAAAATACAATAAAAAATTTTTCAATTTCAACGTTTGTCAATTTTTTTTGCACCCTAAGTCTGGAGGAATAGCTTCTAACTTAAAGTTGTTGTAATACATATAATGAAAATCTTTTATCAACAATATTTTTTTGCAATTTATTTTTTTAAAAAGCGGATTTTTATTTTTTTCTATAGACAAATTCATGGAAGAAAAAAATTTAAAAGGAAGGATTTTTGTTTAGATTAAAAGTTGGAAAAATGAAAAATCGGGTGCTTTTTAAGACTTTTTGAACAATAAAAAGCAACTACCTTATGAAAATTACGACTTGGTTTTTATATCTTTTTCAGCCAAAGACTTTGCCTCTGAAGACACTGTTTTACTAAAAAACATTTTCGATAAAGACCTTGTTGCCGTTGTGTCAGATGACTCAGAACCACTTGATATAACCGTAGCATTAATTTTTTTAGCGACGCCTTGATTTTCACAGCATTTTTTGTATTTTTTACCTGATCCACAGGGACAAGGATCATTTCTTCCAGGTTTCATCTTTTACCTCTAATTTTTTTTGAATAGGCCAAGTAGTATAGATAAATAATAGTTATAGTCCAGACTTAAAATCTCTCCTAGATTATAGATCTTCTATTTGATAAACTTTATGCATGACTGAAAGATTATTAAAAACATTTATTCCCCTTGCAACACCTCCCTGGACCAAACTTGGCAAACGTATTGAGAGCATGACTAGAAAAGCTCTCTATGATTTCAAGCTTTTGGAAGGGGTAGATTCAATAGCTGTGGCTCTTAGCGGAGGCAAGGACAGCTTATCTATGTTGTTCATGCTTTGTGCCATATCGGGACGTGGTTTCCCTAATCTGAAGATCACAGCTATTCACGTTGACGGCGAATTCTCTTGTGGTGCTGGTGTCAACATATCCTACCTTAAAAACATATGTAAGCTTTTGAACGTTGAATTTATTACATGTAGATCTACACAGACAAGAGAAAATCTTGAATGCTACAGCTGCTCTAGAGAACGGCGCAGGTTAATATTTGATGCAGCAAAAAACATAGGATCTACCACGATTGCTTTTGGTCATCATAGAGATGATAGCATCCAAACCTTGCTTATGAATCTTTTTCATAAAGGAGAATTTGCTGCAAATTTACCTAAAATTCACATGCAAGACTACGGCGTTACGATTATAAGACCCTTTATTTATATATCTGAGCAAGAAGTTCTGGAATTTGCCAAGCTACACGGATTCGCCAGAATTACCTGTCAGTGTCCAGTGGGTCAAAACTCCTTACGAAAGCAAACTGAGGAATGGATCAAACATTTGGAAAAAACCTTTCCTAATATAAGGACAAACTTATCCCAAGCAAGCCTTAACTACGCCTCAGACAAAGCTCTAAAAAACAGCTAAATCTCCTCAGGTACTCAATCTTGTAAAATATATATAAGTAAGCTCCCAGATTAATTTCAGATTGGATTAAAATAAAAAAAATGGCTTGATAATGTATATATTAACCCATTGAGAAGTACCCTTATGTACCTATACGAACTTTCTGCAATATTAATTTACTTTTCCATATTGCTCACAATAGGAATTTTATCTTACAAAAGACACCTTTCTGCGAGTGACTTTATTATAGGCAGCAGATCTATGAACTACTGGCTAACGGCTCTAGCAGCACATGCCAGCGATATGAGCAGCTGGCTTTTTATGGGTTATCCGGCAGCCATATTTTTAGGGGGAATATTTAAAGCTTGGGCTGCAGTGGGCCTGGTGCTCTTTATGCTCCTTAACTGGATTTTGGTCGCTCCCAAAATTAGAATTGCAACAGAACAGTATAACAGCTTAACTTTCTCCTCATTTTTCGAGAGTAGGCTAGCAGACACCTCTGGTATGATTAGGGTATTTACAGCTATAATGTCTTTAGTGTTTTATACTATATATATTTCAGCAGGTCTTGTTGGCTTAGGACTTCTTCTAGAAACTTTATTCGGAATCAACTACCAAATAGGCGTTCTTTTGGGGATATTAATCGTTATTCCTTATGTTTTCATAGGTGGATATACGACGCTTGCTTGGATTGACCTTTTCCAAGGCTTATTCTTAATGTGCGTGATCATAGCAGTTCCTTACTATATTCTACCTAAGGTAGGGGGATGGGACAACGTAAAAGCTACTATGCTAGCGAAAAATCTATCTACATCTCTAGTACCTAACTTCTCCTCCAAAACTGTATTTATCATAGTTCTCGAAATTTTAGGATGGGGATTGGGATACTTTGGACAACCTCATATTGTAACTAAATTTATGGGTATCAAAAATGTTCACGAAATTAGTAAGTCAAGAACTATAGGCATGACTTGGATGATGATATCCTTACTGGCCGCTACATGTATTGGTCTAATAGGAATAGCGTATTTTCCTTCCGGAATTGCTGATGCAGAGCAAGTATTTATTGAAATGGTAAAAGAAACATTCCATCCTTTTCTTATAGGATTTATTTTATGCGCCGTAATAGCTGCAACAATAAACGCTATGAGCTCACAAGTACTTGTCTTATCCTCTAGCTTAACCGAAGACTTTTACAAAAGGCTATTTAGAAAAACAGCCTCAACAAAAGAGCTTTTGATAGTTTCAAGAATCGGTGTGATTGTTGTTGCGTTCGTAGCCTTCGGAATAGCTTTCATGAACTTAACATCCATCTACTCCCTTGTGCTCTACGCATGGTCAGGGCTAGGAGCAGCATTTGGCCCACTCCTACTACTTAGCCTATACTCTAAAAGTATTAATAAATACGGAGCATGGGCAGGTATACTCCTAGGAGGATCAATATCAGCGGTATGGCCATACATAAATAAAATGCTAAACGTAGATATTCCTTCAGTAGTTCCTGCATTTTTTATAAGCTTGATCTCGATATCATTTATATCTAAGATTTCTTCAATCGTACTTAAGAAAAGACTAGAAAATTCTGGACAGTAGCATTGCTGTCCCGGATTTTAAGGAAATTTCTTTATAAAAGGGACAGAAAAAATGAATAAAAGACCGAAAGTTTTAATAACGAACGACGACAGCATTTTCGCTCCAGGAATCAAACACTTATGGAATGCCATCAAAGATACCTGTGAAGTCACCATTATCGCTCCAGCGACAGAAAAATCCGGTGTTGGATTATGCTACACGCTGTGGGATCCAGTACATGCCCATAAGGTTAATTGGGAAGAAAATACACATGCTTGGAAAATTTCAGGCACTCCCTCAGACTGCGTACGCCTTGGTATTAATGGTCTGTTATCCTCTCCTCCCGATATCGTTCTATCGGGCATCAACAAAGGCTCTAATGCAGGCAGAACTGTACTTTACAGTGGGACCATTGGAGGCATTATAGAAGCAACAATGAGAAATGTCCCGGGGATAGCCTTTTCGAGCCAGAACTATGAAGAACCTAATTTTCATAAGTTTGAAAAATACGTCTTACCAATTGTCCAGTATGTACTAGACCACCCACTCCCTCAAGGATCTTTTCTTAACGTAAATTTCCCTTCAGAAGAAGTGAAAGGAATAAAGCTGACAAGACAAGGCATGAGCTTATACAATCAAACACCTAGACTAAGTAAACATCCAGAAGGATTTAATTACTACTGGATGCATGGGGAATGGCAAGATCACGAAGAATGCGAATCTAGTGATGTTTTTGCTCTTAATAACGGTTTCATATCGGCTGCACCTATATTCGTTAAAGACTTAACTCACAATGAAATACTAGCTTCAAGAAAAAATCATTTTGAAAAATTACTTAATCCTTAGTTCTTTTTGTTTTTTTCTTATTTTTTCAAAACCATCTAG
>VGMB01000170.1 GCA_016866585.1 Chlamydiota bacterium | reverse complement strand
ATTAAGAAAGATAAGACCGATTAACTAGCGGTCAGGAATATATTCCATTTATAAAAAGGAATTAATGAATAATAAAGGGAGCGAGGCTTCCTCTATCCTTTGAGGGGGTAGGTTTTCACCTCGTTATATGGATGAAGTTAAAGAAAATTATAAAACACATTCAGAATATTGAAGTTAAAGGGTCTAAAGATATAGAGGTTACTGGCATAACCTCTAATTCAAAGACCGTGGTTCCAGGGAATTTGTTTATTGCCAAAAAGGGGATAACCTGTGATGGATCTCAGTTTATAGATGAAGCTATCGAAGCTGGGGCCTCTGCTATTTTAACAGATATGTATAATCCATTTTTAGCAAAAAATGTTGTGCAGTTAATTTCTAAAAATATCTCCTTTTTAGAAGGTGAAATAGCTAATGTTTTTTATGACGATCCTTCTAAAAGCCTTTTTACTGTAGGCGTTACAGGAACTTCAGGAAAAACTACCACCACTTATATGATACGCTATTTATGTGAGAAACTTATCGGTAATACAGGTTTGATCGGGACTGTAGAATGGATTGTAGGAAATCAGTATTTCCCATCCACTATGACTACTCCAGATATAATAACCAATCTTAAATTGATGAGAGACATGAGGGATTCTGGATCTCAAGCATGTGTTATGGAGGTTTCATCACACGCACTAGTTCAAAGACGAGTCGATACTATTGACTTCGATGTCGCTGTTTTTACAAACCTTTCTCGTGATCATTTAGATTATCATAAAGATATGGAAGATTACGCTTCAGCTAAGGCTCGACTTTTTTATTTGCTGAAGGATGATTCAAAGACAGCTGTTCTAAACGCGGACTCTGAATGGACTCCTGTGGTGGCAAAAGATATTAGGGCAAAAAAAATTACATATGGTATTACTAATCTAGCAGATGTCACAGCTCAAGACATATTACTAAGTGGTCAAGGTACTAAGTTCACGGTATGCTATAAAGAAGAAAAACTCTCTTTTTCTTCTCCTCTTATAGGTCTTTTTAATGTTTATAATTTGCTAGCAGCAATATCTGTAGGACTATCTAAAAACTTTTCACTCGGTAAAGTTGTGGAAGTTCTTTCTTCTTTTCATGAAGTTCCTGGAAGACTGCAAAGAGTTGCTAATAGCAGAGGCTTAGATATTTTTGTTGACTATTCGCATAAACCGGATGCTTTAGAAAATGTACTAAAAACACTAAATCATATTAAAAAAAATAAACTTATTTGTTTATTTGGTTGTGGTGGTGATAGAGACCAAGGAAAAAGATCTATAATGGGAGAAATAGGTGATAAATTTTCAGATGAATTGATTATTACATCTGATAATCCAAGATCTGAAGATCCTTTAGAAATTATCAATCAGATTTTATCTGGTGTACAGGATCTCTCAAAAGTGATTGTAGAGCCTGACAGAAAGCTTGCCATCAACCTTGCTGTAAAAAAAATGTCCAAGGGAGATATTTTATTAATTGCAGGGAAAGGACATGAAACTTATCAAATTTTCTCGAATTCTAAGGTGAAATTTGATGATAGAATGATAGCACAAGAAAGTTGTAAATAATCATCAACAGATATATATCGACTCTTTTCGTGCAAGAAAACCTTGTGCTGATGCAAAATGGATCAATATCAAAGAATAATAGGGCATGTATGAGAATGCGAAACTCTTTTTTTTCTTTCTTGCGTTTTATATGTGCTAGCTTTTTTATAATCTCATCACTTCAGTCTGAAGTGATACATAGCAGCTCAGGGCTGCACTCAAAGCAATATACTCCTCCTTCAACCTCTGTAGTTAGTAAACCAACTATTATGCTTGATGCTGGACACGGCGGTAGGGATGAGGGGACTAAAGTACACACTTTTAAAGAAAAAAAAATCACTCTTGCGACTGCATTATACACAAAAAGATTTTTGGAGCAGATGGGATATCGTGTGATTTTAACTAGGGGAAAAGATACTGAAATGTCTTTACCCAGAAGGGTTGCTTTAGCAAACAAAACAAGAAGTGCCATTTTCGTGAGCATACATTTTAATGCCTCTAAAAATACTGAAGCAAAAGGTGTTGAGATATTCTACTACGATTCTAAGGATGCAGATAGAGCTAAAAGCTCTAGAAAGCTGGCTAATTATATTCTTCATCATGTAATTGATCAAACTGAAGCGTCTTCTAGAGGAGTTAAAATTGGTAATTTCCATGTTATTAGAGAAACGCAGATGCCAGCAGTTCTTCTTGAAGGAGGATTTGTCACAAACACTTACGAATGTGCTAAACTAAGAAAAAAAGAATACTTGGAAACAATAGCTAAAGGTTTGGCTCTTGGAATAGATAAATATCTTAAGTCTTGAATGTAAATGTCCTCGGCGCGAGTTGAACGCGCGACCTGCCGCTTAGGAGGCGACCGCTCTATCCACCTGAGCTACGAGGACATAAATAGATAGGATATTTTACTCAGAAGCCGCGGTTTGGTTCAAGATGATTTATATAAGATTATATTATAAAACCTAGAGAGGTGAAAATGACATTAGGACAGGCAGATATTGGTCTTATTGGCCTTGCTGTCATGGGGCAAAATTTAGTTCTTAATATGAACGACCATGGATATAAAGTTGCTGTTTTTAATAGAACAGTATCTAAAGTTGAAGACTTTGCAAAAGGTTCTGCTAAAGGCACACAAGTTATACCTACTTATTCTCTTGAAGAGTTTTTTAAGGCTCTCAAAAGACCAAGAAAAGTGATGATGATGGTTAAAGCTGGTCAAGCAGTTGATGATTTAATCCAAGAGTGCCTACCATTTTTAGAGGCTGGGGATATTATCATAGATGGTGGTAACAGTCATTATCCTGATAGCGAGCGTAGAGTTAAGATGCTAGAAGATAAAGGAGTTTTATTTCTTGGTACAGGGATATCTGGAGGAGAAGAAGGCGCAAGGCATGGACCTTCAATTATGCCAGGAGGAAATAATAAAGCTTGGCCTTTAATAAAGGATATATTTCAAAGTATTTCTGCGAAAGCAAAAGAAGATGGCCTTCCATGCTGTGATTGGATTGGAGAGGGTGGAGCTGGTCACTATGTCAAGATGGTTCATAATGGTATAGAGTATGGCGATATGCAGTTGATTTGCGAAGCTTATCAACTTCTTAGAGACCTTTTAGGATTATCTGTCGACGAAATCGAAAAGATATTCAAAGAGTGGAATTCTGGTGTTCTAAGTAGCTATCTGATTGAAATTACAGGTGGCGTTTTATCTTATAAAGATACTGATGGAAAACCGCTAGTTGATAAAATTTTAGATGTCGCAGGTCAAAAAGGCACTGGAAAATGGACAGGTATTAGTGCTCTGGATTTGGGCCTACCAGTCACATTGATCGGTGAGGCAGTTTTTGCTAGATGTTTATCATCTTTGAAATCTGAAAGGGTTAATGCTGCTAAAGCGTTTCCTCATGCTAAAGTAGAGTTCAAAGGAGATAAAAAACAGTTCATCGAAGATGTGAAAAATGCTTTATACGCATCAAAGATAATAAGTTATGCTCAAGGCTTTATGCTAATGAAAGCTGCAGCAGATGATTTTAAATGGCATTTAAACTATGGATCAATAGCTCTTATATGGCGTGAGGGTTGTATCATTAGAAGCCGTTTCTTGAATGATATTAAAAAGGCTTATGATAAGAATAAAAATTTAGATAACCTGCTTTTTGATGATTTCTTCAAAAAAGAAATACTTTCAGCCGAAGCTGGGTGGAGAAGGGTTGTTTCTAAAGCTATTGAACATGCAGTTCCTGTTCCATGCTTTAGTACTGCACTAGCTTTCTTTGATGGGTATAGATCAGAACATCTTCCTGCAAATTTATTACAGGGTCTCAGAGATTTCTTTGGTGCTCATACCTATGAAAGAATAGATCAACCAAGAGGTAAATTCTTTCACACAAACTGGTCTGGAACCGGTGGTGGCGTGACTGCTGGATCTTACAGCATATAAAAAAAATGCAGGCAGTAGTAATTACTGCCTGCGTTTTGATTAATTTTTTTCTTCAGCTTTTAGTACTTCCATGAAAGCTGATTGAGGAATGTTTACTTTTCCGATCTCTTTCATTTTCTTTTTACCTTTCTTCTGTTTTTCCCAAAGCTTTCTTTTACGAGTGATGTCACCACCATAACATTTAGCTGTCACATTTTTAGTTATAGCTCTAATAGT
>VGMB01000169.1 GCA_016866585.1 Chlamydiota bacterium | reverse complement strand
CGGGAATTGCTGAGGTTTGTCAATAATTTATTAGATTTTTCTAAGCTGTTAACAAACCCTCAAATTCCCTTTATACATTGTAACGCTCATCAGGTATCCGAGTTTTTTGACCAAGGATATTTCTCATTTATTTATCTTTTTAATGTTCTTTATGCAATTGAAGATAAGTTATCTTTATTAAAACAACTTGCGCAAGTTGCTAAATCAGATGCTATTTTGACAATCTTTGATTATACTACAGAACAACCTTTGCTTCATCTCAACGATCTATCTGGCAAACCTATGCATCCAATTATGCTTAAAAAATTGGAAAGCGATTTGAAAAAATCAGGCTGGGAACTTATAGAAATCACTGATCTGTCATCTCATTTCTTACTATGGTATCAAGAATTACTTCAAAGATTGGAAGAAGAAAGTCCTGCGCTATCTCTTCGTTTCTCCAATTCTGATATTATGAAGGTTAAAACTACTTTTTGTACGATAGAAGAATGGTTATCGTCGTCTCTTTTAGGCGGCGTTGTCATTTTTGCCAAACGCAGCTGCTCATGAGTTTAGATCACTATTCAGCTAAGAATTGCCATACACACGTCTTAGCTCACATTCGGCGATAAAACTCCTACGTATAAACCAGGCTAATTGACTCTATAATGACAGCCTATCGATTTTTTATTACGAATAGCCCCCTGCGTTATAAGTAGCGCAGTTTGCACCCCGTTGCGCAAGCCTAAAAGATCGCTTGTAAGACTCCCCAGACTATAAAATGTGTCGATCTCCCACTTAAGTTCCTCAAGCATCTTAAGCGCACGTGAAAGCCTTTGATTATCTCTAACAAGACCTACGTAATTCCACATGGTTTGTTTGATCGTCATCCAATCTTGATGGATAAGGGCAGCATCCACCTTATGCTCTGACATACACCACTCATCTACAGGTGGAAAATAGTAGGTAGTCCCAGGTATCTTTTGAGCAATATCATCAGAGGCAACCTTTGCAAAAACAACCGCTTCTAAAAGAGAAGTAGATGCCAGTCTATTCGCTCCATGAAGACCAGTGCATGCCACCTCTCCTATAGCATACAACCTCTGTATGGTAGTTTGTCCCTTACCATTCACGGCTATCCCCCCACAGCTATAATGTTCTGCTGGAACAACCGGGATAGGTTGTTGGGTGATATCATAGCCCCTGGACAGGCAATGATGGTATGTATCCGGAAACCTGTCTAAGATATATTCCCTGGGCTTAAAACTAAGATCGAGATACACATATGGGCTATCTGTTGAAAGCATTTCTTGGTAGATACCTCTAGCTACAACATCTCTTGGGGCTAAATCTGCCAAAGGATGGAAGTTATGCATAAAAGGTTGCATCTTTGTAGAAAGCAGCTTAGCTCCCTCTCCTCTTAAGGCTTCTGAGAGCAGGCGTCTCCTTTCTCCAGGATAATACATCGTGGTGGGATGAAACTGTATATACTCCATGTTCATGATCCTAGCGCCCGCTCTGTAGGCCATAGCAAGCCCATCCCCTCTTGCGGATTTAGGATTGCTGGTATGAAGGAACACCTCTCCCACGCCACCTGTGGCAATTACAGTCTCTTTAGCAAAAATAACATCTACCGTAGAAGTATCCATGTCCATTACATAGGCACCCACGCAAGTTGAAGGGTGGTAAATATCTGTTAAGCATTTTGAATGGTGTGAAAGGGTTATTAGATCAACAGCCGCAAATCCTTTTTTAAGATGAAGGTTCGGATGTTTTTCCACACAAGCAAGCAAGGCTTGCATGATGGCTCGTCCTGTAGAATCCTTGCTATGTAGTATGCGAGGACAGCAGTGGGCAGCCTCTTTAGTTAATGAATAGTCATCATCATTTTTATCAAAACAAACGCCATATTTTTCTATAAGCAAATCTTTAACCACAGATGGACCTAAAGAAGCTACCATCCTAGCTATATCCGGAGAAGTAAGCCCTGCACCTGCTGAAACTATATCTTGTTCTAAAAGAAGAGCAGAATCGTCTTTCCCTTTATACACTATGCCACCCTGTGCATAGTATGAATTTGATTCAACTCCATCTTTGTCAGAGGAAAGAACAATCACCTCCAAACCTTTATCAACCAGTTCTAAAGCTGTAAGAAGGCCTGCAAGGCCAGCTCCTATAATTAGGCAGTCAACAGTTTTCATATACCCACATTATTTCAAAATTTGCCAAAATCTATAATTGAAGCTATTATAGCGGTAAATAAAATAATTACAAACTTCAGAAGATCATGGCCCCAAATTTCCCTCTTTTTTCTAATCCCATCCACCTAGCGCACTTATTTTGGTTAAACCTGATAAAAAAAGATGACATAGTAATCGATGCTACCGTTGGCAACGGCAAAGACATACTATTTCTCGCTAGCACCCTGATGAATCTGGGAGGAGGATCAATATACGGCCTAGACATACAGAAGCAGGCCATAGAAACCACCCACGAGCTCTTGAAGGAGCATGCTGAACGATTCTTACCACACACACGTCTAATCCATGCATCCCACGAGTCATTTCCCAGAGAAATACTACAAGGGTCTGTTAAACTGATTGTATACAACCTTGGCTACCTACCGGGTGGGGATAAAACAATAACAACGATGACAGAGTCCACAATCATAAGCATAAAAAGCTCCTTAGAGCTCATCTGCCCTGGAGGCGCTATAAGCATCACATGCTATCCAGGTCATGAAGAGGGTCATAAGGAGTTTCTAGCTTTAACCACACTTCTTACAACACTTGCCAAATCGAAGTTTTGTGTAACATCTCACACATGGATGAATAGGCAAAACAGTCCCTTGTTACTTTTTATACAAAAATCGACGTAGATTTTTCTTTTTTAATTTACATCATCTAGTCAAATCCTTTATCCCTGAAAAAACCTAAACAATAAATGTAAAGGTTAGGATTACAGGAATGATAAACAAAGTAACTGGATCCCTTGAGATAGCCACGAAAATTCATAGACAAATAGCAGACATAGAAAAAAAGCTAAACCACCCAATTTCTCCCAGAGAATGTGTGCAACTTTTTCTTGCTCTAGAAGAAACAAACGCCTCCTTAAAAGAACTGAAAAAACAGTGTGTCAAAACCAAGAACATCTTTGTTCAAATGCAGACTAGCAGTATTGACGAGATGCAAGAAAAGGTAGTTTATTTATATGGAAAAGCTATCGATCAAAAAGTGGATTTTCAAGTTCAACAAATTGATCAGACAGCACAAAACATATTGCAAATGATCTGCAAAGGAAACATCAAAACAATCTGCAAGCAGAGCGTGATCTTAGACACCTACATCAAAGACCTACTTCACTTACACAGACTATCTAAAGAAAACCTACATATTGTGAAAAAGGCAAGCGACATCTTACACATGGCCTTCCATCATATAGACAAATCTCAAGGATAAGGCTTTAGGTTTAAAAGAGCCTTGTGTGCCGATAAAATTTGGTGATCACCTTGCAACATATACGGACAGCGCCCTCTTTCTGTTGACCTTATGGTTTTCACCGTATCAATCACATCTACACTCCGTCCCTTGCAGGCCTCATCATAATGATGAAGAACGACAGCAAGCACACCTGTTCTACCAACACCTGCTCTACAATGTATAACTACAGGCTTATCCGGGTGCTCATATTTTTTGACGAGCTGGGCAACTTTAAGGATAAGGTTTTCTTCCCCTTTAGTAAAATCCTTCCAATTTTCAGCTTTTATATGAGCCACTTCCTTAGAGCATCCCCTAGCATCAGAAATCAAAAGTCTTCGCTCAGTAACGGCCGCTTTCATCCTGCCTAAAGAATCAGGTAGAGAGTGGATTGTTTTATCCAGCAGCTTTATTGTATAACCACCATATGACTTTGTTTGATTGATTTCTTGCGGATAGTAAGTTAAAAAATCCGAGCCGGTTTCCCCATTGAGCATAACGATGCTTGAGGGTCTTTTTTCTGCAATCATCTCATAGAAAACATCGACTGTGTTGCATGGACTATCCGTTTTACACTCTGGAGTAACAGGAGATTGGGTCAGGATAAACTTGTCAAAGACAAGATTAGCATTTATATATTTCCCTGAAGAAAGAATAAGCCTAGTGCAGTCATAAGGATAAATACCCCATTGATTCACTTCTTTGTTTTCAATAGCTCTTCCTACTTTGCTATTACTAGAATAGGAAAGCCTCCTTACAGTATCTGAC
>VGMB01000168.1 GCA_016866585.1 Chlamydiota bacterium | reverse complement strand
ACTTTTTTTACTTCGATATCAGATATATGCCTAAAAATCGCAACTCTGGTACTGCTGTCAGTGTTGGTAATAAAATCAATTTTAGAAGAAATGTCATTTAAATTTTCATATAGAATAGGTCTATCAACGGGAGGAAGTCTTGATGCAGCATAAGCTAGATCTATGGGAGAATGCTCTGCAGCTATCTTAGCAACATCATGTAAAACAATAGTGGAAGTTTGTTTATGAAAAGCCTGTTCAAGCTTTTCATTGAGAATATCATCAAGCTTAGATGTTTTTGAATCAAGAAGACTCGAGGAAGTTACCGCAACTTCATCATCAACTGTCGTAGGCTCATCTGTAAACACTTGCATATCCACCTCCCGCTAACCTGAAAGATTATACTCTCTACAAACTAAAATTACAAACTTTAATGTGAAAATAGTTTTTTTTAATCGAAAGCTGAACTCTTAGTAGTCAACATAAAAGTGTTAATATAAATTTCAGAGGTAAGGCATTCAAAAAATCAAAGTCCTGGATTTTTAAGAACAAATTAACTAAAATTTAGACTTTTTAATTTCACCTTATAGAACACAAATCATGTTTCAACCACAAAAAATACGTAATATAGCCATTATAGCCCACATCGACCATGGTAAAACTACTATGCTCGACAGCCTTTTAAAGCAGTCAAACAACTTTCGTGATAACGAAAAAATCCCCGAAAGAGTTATGGACAGCTACGACCAAGAAAAAGAGCGTGGTATCACTATTTTTGCAAAACATACGAGCATTTTTTTCGAAGATTACAAAATCAACATCATCGACACACCGGGTCACTCCGACTTTTCAGGCGAAGTGGAAAGAGTTCTTGGGCTTGTAAACTGCGTATTATTGCTAGTTGATGCGCAAGAAGGACCTATGCCGCAAACAAGGTTTGTTCTCTCTCAAGCTCTTAAAATGGGTCTTAAGCCTATCGTTGTTCTCAACAAGATCGATAGACCTCACGCAGATCCGGATAGAGCTCTAAACCTTACATTTGACCTCTTCGTAGAACTTGGAGCAACTGATGAGCAGCTAGACTTTACAGTAGCATACGCTTCTGGACTATCAGGTTTTGCGACAAAAGAGCTCAATGATCCAAGAGTGGACATGAGACCTCTATTTGAACTCATCGTTGAGAAGGTACCTGCACCTCCAGGAAACATGGAACTTCCATTTTTGATGCAAGCTACAACACTAAGCTACGATGACTTCATTGGACGACAAGCTTGTGGAAGAATTCTAGAAGGAAAAATTAGAAAAGGTATCACGATTGCAAGGATTGACAAAAACGGTCATCCTACACAACACAAAATTGTGAAGATTGAAGGTTATCATGGTCTTAAGAAAGTAGAACTGGAAGAGGCCGGAGTGGGCGATATCATCAGTATTTCCGGTATCCCAGAAGTAATGATCGGAGACACACTTTGTGACACAAACCACATCGTTCAACTACCTCCTATATCACTTGCTGAACCTACACTGTCTGTGGAAATTTCTGTTAACAACGGTCCTATGGTAGGAAAAGATGGTAAGCACGTCACAATGAACAAAATCCGTGACAGACTTATGCTAGAAAAAAGAGCAAACATCTCCTTAAAAATCGAAGAGTCTGATTCAAGGGATGATTCGATTAAAGTTTGTGGAAGAGGCGAGCTCCACCTAGCAGTACTTATCGAAGCAATGAGACGTGAGGAATACGAGTTTGTACTTTCTAAACCACAAGTAATCATTAAGAAAATTGATGGCGTAGACCACGAGCCAATCGAAGTTGCACACGTAGAAATTCCACAAGAGTTCTCAGGTGCTGTCATTGAAGAACTATCAAGAAGAAAAGGAGAAATGAGAGCGCTCAACACAAACGAGCACAACATCACAACTCTTGAATTCTTAATCCCTACACGCGGACTCATGGGATACAAGAACGAATTCATGACTGTTACCAGAGGTCTTGGCATTCTAACTTCCATCTTTGAAAGCTATGCACCATGGAAAGGTGAAATCCCAGGAAGAACAAAAGGAGCATTAATATCTAATGGACCAGGTAAAGTAACAGCGTATGCTTGCTTTGGTATCCAAGAAAGAGGATCTCTATTTGTAGGACCTGGCGAAGAAGTATACGAAGGCATGGTTGTTGGCGAGAACAGCAGAGAAAACGATCTTATTGTTAACGTTGTTCGTGGAAAGCAGCTAACCAACGTTCGTGCTTCCGGTAGCGATGAAAACATCATCCTAATACCACCAAGGAACTTCACTCTAGAACAAGCTATCGACTACATCCAAGATGATGAACTTGTAGAAGTAACGCCTCACTTCATAAGACTTAGAAAAAGACACCTTTCTGAGAATGATAGAAAGCGTAAAGGATAATATCCAACCAAAAAGGCTCAGTTTTTTAACTGAGCCTTTTTTTTAAACTACCTCTTTATAAAATTCACTTTTCTTGCAGCTTCAAGTTCTTGCTATTTTCTTCTTACATATGATACACCATTTTCTCTGAAATAATATAAAGGTAAGACATGCAACTACAAGCAGATCCAACAGAGAATAAAGAAGAAGTTTGGAAGATGTTCGATCAAATTTCTTCAACGTATGACACTGTAAACAGGGCTATGACTGGTGGACTTGATATCATTTGGAGAAAAAATGTTGCAAGACTCGTACCTCAGCACAAAAAAATAGATTTACTTGATTTAGCTACAGGAACTGGAGATCAGATCATATCGATACTACAAGTAAATCAGAATGTCCAATCTGCTGTTGGAATAGATATGTCACAACAAATGTTGAATGTGGGCATCAAAAAAATGGAAAGTCAGTCATTTAAAGACAAAGTATCTCTTCATAAAGCAAGTGCTCTTGATATTCCCTACCCCAATGAAAGCTTCGATTGCGTCACTATGTCTTTCGGTATTAGAAATGTAACAAGCCCATCAAGGTGCCTACAAGAGATCTTTCGTGTATTAAAGCCTTTCGGAAAGGTTATTATCTTGGAGTCATCGATGCCTTCCAATACTGTGCTGAGAAGTATGCATCTTTTATATTTAAGAAAACTTTTACCTAAGATTGGAGGATTTCTTTCCAGAAAAAGATCTGCCTATGTGTACCTAAATAAAACAATAGAGTCTTTTCCTTACGGAAAAGAATTCTGCAACCTTCTTGAGATCAACAAATTTTCTAATTCGAAAATGCACCCTCAACTTTTTGGGGCTGTAACAATTTACGAAGCTGAAAAAATCCAAGAGTATATCGATTGAAAAAAACTTCCTTTGATATAAAAAAGATAGTGGCCTCTTTATTTCTATCTAAGCAAAAAATTTGGCCCCAGTTTTATGTTAAAAACAGAGAAAATGGCCATGAAAGAATTGCGATCGGCTCAGTTTATTCGTCAAATGGATATATCGACCTTAGAGCATATGATGAAGAAATAAACGTCTACTGTATAGAGTCATTCAGCCAAGAGCCATCTTCAAGTCCTTTATGGAGCAATTCTCCGAAGTGCTTATACTTTATACCTAAATATGAAATCATCCAGAACGATGAAAAAACAGTCCTAAACATGTACTCTTTATTTGGTGATTCGACATGCATAGGCTTAAATTTTGATCCTGATGAAAATCTTTTAGAAAATGCAACTCTTGTTTTACAAGATCGCTCAGACACTCCCAGCTCAGACCTATGGATGCTATCCGTACAAAGAGCCTTAGAAACCATTAAAGATCAGAATCTAGATAAAGTCGTATTAGCAAGAAAAACAACATTTATTTGTAATTCTAAGATATCCGCTCTTGAGCTCTTAGAGCATTTAAAACAAACTCAAAAAAACACCACTGTTTTTTTATTCTCAACTTGTAGTTCTAGAGCTTTTCTAGGATCCTCTCCTGAAAAGCTGTACAAAAGAAGCTTAGACACTTTGAGTACGGAGGCTTTAGCAGGCACTATACCAAGAGGGGAAAATGAAGAAGAAGATCTACTGTTCCAAGAAAAACTAAGAAGCTCTGAAAAGCTCCTCTCTGAGGTTTCTTTCGTAGAGGATTTTCTTAAACAAAAGCTCCAACTTATAGCCAGTAATATCGATATAGAACCAAGCTTCACAATAAAACAAACTGTTAGTGTCCAGCATCTGTATAAAAAAATACGATGTACATTACCTTCTAATTTTTCTGATGACACACTGATACGATTACTACACCCAACACCTGCCTTATCTGG
>VGMB01000167.1 GCA_016866585.1 Chlamydiota bacterium | reverse complement strand
TGGCCAGCTTCGATTCCTCTCTGCGCTAAGGTTGTAGACTTAAGCTTAAAGATATGATAGTTGAGACGCTTTTGATTTTTTTGATTTAATTTTCTTACATTCGTAAATCCCCCTTCAGAAGACGGAACGCTTGGATCGTTCTTTAATGAGTAATATACCGTTGAGACTTCTGAATCCATTTTATCTTCTTTCCAAAGGCTCTCTACAGCTTCCATAAAAGCAACTTTATCTTCATAAACTCTTTTAAGCTTCGCATGTAATTGGTTATACGTATCATTTTCAACACGCTCTGATTCTTTTTTTTGTGAGTACTCATGATAGTCATTTAGCTTTTCACCAAGAGCTTCATATTTAAAACCAATACCATCCCATAAAAATGCTTTTTCTATTGTACTTTCCTCTGACGTCATTTGTGAAATATAAGCATCTTCAAAATAACCTCGTTCAAATTCAGATAAGTTTGTAATCATTTGATTAATATCTTCACGAGTGTAAGTTCCTTGTCCACCAACACAAGTCCATATAAAATCTCCGATATATTCCCAGAATGTAGGATCCTCGTCTCTTATATTCTTTTTATCTAAAACAGTGCGCAATTTTTCCAAAGTAGGAAGTTGCGTGAAATTTTTCTTCTCTTTTCTCGCTAAAAGTCCAAGACATCCCGAAGTATGAAGAATCCAAATTACCCCCAGAGTGACTGCGATTGCAAAAGGGACCGTCCCGCAAGAAAAAACTGAAGCAGTAGCAATAATACAAGCAAGCGATAGGATTCCGATCACCTGATACGCTAAAAGAGCGTTCTTATCAGCCCCGCCAATATCTCCATTACTACTTCCCATCGCTCTATATAAAAAAGCGCCGTCGGCAAAAAGCATTGCCAATGCACACAATTGAAATATAAATCCTGAAGCAACAAAAGCCAAAGTATTTTGGACAAATCCTAGAGCAGTTCCTACCAAACCAATAACACCCGAAACAAAAAGCAAGAAATTAACACCAAAATTAAAATTCCTTTCTTTTTGAATGGCCTCTATTATTTTATCAACCTCTTCTACTGCCAATTTTCGTATAACTTCATTTTGGGTATTATCTACTAATCTACCTTTAAGATTGTCCTCTAAGGATTGCTTAATCATTCCTAGGGCTTCTGAACCAATTATGTCACCAACCTTAGCCTCCCTACTAGCCTGACGGTTTACAATTTCAACAAACAGTCCCAACAATTCATCAGAATTACAATTTTTTATAAAATTTTCATACGGAATGCGTTTCTCGCCAGTTTCGTGTAGTATTATCAGTTCTTTTAATTTTTCAGCATCAAAGTCCCCATTTTTAATCTTTGTGATAAACTCTGAATCTAGAGGTAACCCACCGACATATTGCTTAAAAAAAAGAACGCTTTTTTTCTTAAATTCCTCTGCTGTTTTACTGAGATGATTTTTAAGCTTTTCTAATTCTTGATTTTTTGGTACCAGAAGCAGTCCCTCCTGGACTTCATCATCTGGCTGCTTGCTACTATTAAAATCAATTTTGTCTAAAGCAATACCATATTTATCACATAGCCTATCTATCACCTGCTCTGAAGTGACATTTATTTGCTCGTAGATTTCCTGTAAAAAAGTACCTAAATCTTTTCTTACACCTTTTTTTTCCTCTGGATTTGTACTCGTTGCCATGTTAGCAACATCGATTCTTAAATCTTTTAAAGATTTATTGTGCTCCACACGTGCAAAAAAATTATAGGATCTGTGTAAAATCCTACCAAAATACAAACTTATGCAAAAATAGAACCCACCAAAGAAGCCTGCGCCAATTGTTCCAGTATAAAATGCAATTTTTCCAAGAACGCTCGTGGCGTGTATAGAGCTCGCATCTTTGCTTAGTATCATGCACGCAGCAGCTGTAGGACGATAAACTACAAAAGAAAGCCCCCCTAATCCTTGAAGGGCACCTCTGGCAGCATCAATAGTATTATCCGTTACCCCTGAAGCATATCCAATTTCAGCGCAGTGATTTCTTCGCAGGATTGCATTATAAAATGCCACAGCGCCCGTCGCAGAATTGCACGCTGTTGTCATACCTGCATACTGAAGTGTATGAGAATCAAAGCCTACATTATTAGCAGTCTGTCTAGCTACGTAAGAATAATCCGCCATTACGTCTAAAACACCAGATGTCGTGACTTCGGGAGAAGAAGGCGACCAATGCACAACTTTTTTAGCCGTACTTACCATCTGTATTTCGTCTATTGAATTTTCTTTCAGATTCTGGGATGAGGATTGTGAAAAAGAAGAAGTGTTAGTACTAAGATTTACTAGCATCCCTGACTCCTCCTTTTTCTCATAATTTCAAATAATATCACAACACCAATCGTTGCTAACATTATTATAACAAAAAAAAAGAATAAAAAAAACCATAATTAAACAATTTAATTAAAACAGCAAAACAATTAAAATTAATTAGCTTACATCAACATTAATGCAAATACAAATCAAGGTTTGATTTATCCAGTAACAGCTTCCTTGTCAACAGGTTAGATAAAGACTCTAAAAAGAAGATTTTAAATTAATTTCGACTATTTCCGACTTCAGCGCAAACTACCATAAATCGTTAATAGCCAGACAATTACACTGTTAATAAAAACACATTAAATGTAAATAACATTGATAATTAAAAGCTTAAATAACTTTATTTTAAATAATATCGACTAAAGATTAAATTTTTTGAAAATTTATAGCCATCGATCCACTACATAATCGATAGCTAGGTTGGCAAATTATAAATATTTAAAATCCTCGCATAGAAAAAAGCTGAAATTTTAATAACTTAGCATGTTTTTTTATTACGTCTAAACGCAATTATTAATTAAACCATTCACTATGAAATTCTTAACTTAAATAGTTACGTTAAATAAAAATTAAAGGTATCAAAAAAGTCTGATGAAGCGAGGCCTTCTTAAAAATGTTTTTTTATCCATCAGCCCCGCGTAATTAAGAAGAACTAATTAAAGTCTACAAGAAGTCTCTAATACTTTTCGGGATGACTTAACACATCTGAAAGACTAACTAGAACATCTCTAAGAACCTCTAAGGGCTTCTGATCCGCATTAAAGCGTGATATGATGTCCTCTGGATAGTGAGAAAGTAAACTTTTGGTATCTTTCTCATAAATAGCCATTCTCGTGCGAAGAACTCCTTCATCGGCATCATCCGCCCTTTTTTCTATCAGGGCTCTTTTTTTCATTCTTGCGATAAGGCCCTCCATATTAGGCATTTCCAGAACTATAATATGAGCGACCTTTATATACTTATCAAATATTTTTGCCTGAGCCGATGTCCTTGGTATTCCATCTAGTAGCAAAAACTGTTTTTTAGGGAAATATTTATTGGTATTAATGAGTCCCGATACATACTGTCTCCATATATCTACAGTAACATGATCTGGAACAAGGTATCCTTTGCTTGCATAAGTATGGTAGAGCTTACCGGTGGGGGTCTCTGGATCTAGTCCTCGAAAAATATCTCCAGATGAAAGATGAAAATGATTGCCCGCCGTGCTAAGAAATTTCCCTAAAGTACCCTTACCTGCACCTGGAGGACCAAATATCAATATAGAGCGGAAAGGTTCATCATAAGAAGGAATCAAAGAATCTTTTGTTTCGTTCATAAATTTTCTCCAAAAACAAAGTACAGTACTCCTTTCTAAAAAATTCTGCAACAAAAACGGATCTGTGAACCTATTCAAAAATATTCTTAAAAAAACAAACCCATTATAAAGATCAAAAAACATAATTAAATTTTCAAATTTACACACCAACGCTTAAAAAACTAGAAATCACACAAACTAAAAAATTACTAAGTCAGTACAAAGATGAAAAAATAAATTAAAATTTTAATAACACAAAATCAGATTGCTTTTATTTAAAAATGAAAAATTAAAAATTCAATTTTGCAAAACATGCAACATGAAATGTAATTTTAAAAATTTAAAACAGAAAAGCAATAACACTCAAATTAAACATTAAAATTTTAAACATAAAGCTAATGATAGAAATAAAAATTTAATGATTATATTTTTCTAAAATAAAACACAAAAAACAAAATTAAAATCTAAATGATATTGTTTTAAATATTAAATCCTAATTATAATTAAAACGTATTTCGCAACTAACGTAAATTAAAGATAACAAAGTTAATTTAAAATAATAAATAAATTTAAATAAGGTAAATACAATGATTAGT
>VGMB01000166.1 GCA_016866585.1 Chlamydiota bacterium | reverse complement strand
CTGTCCAATAGTTTACTTGCCATGGAACACTATTGTTAATTTTTAGGATGCATGACAATAAATCTAGAAAGATACATTTTACATAGGCAGCTATCGTCTCTTTTATACACAGTAAAGAAACGTAGCAGTCGTACCTTTGAAATTCACTTTCAAATGTTCTTTTGAAAATATAAGAACAGATATCATTAGTATTCGTTGTTGGCTCAAGGGCTGCAACTATCCTTTTAGAAAGCTCTGTTCCTTCCAAAAGACCATTATTCAAACTACGAAAAAATGGCACTCCAAATGCTGAATCTCCAACAAGGACCCATGCTTTGTTATTTTTGACTTTTGCAAAATTTTTACTCGCATAAACACCAAGTCGGGTCACTGTAATTTTTTCTGAATTTGGAATTCTGACCTCACCTCGAGATCTTCTAAGGCCTAGCCACAAATTTATATTCTCTAAAACTTGTTTTTGTATTTTCGATTCGTTGGCAAGTGTATAAGGATGCTTAAAAGTTGCTCCCTGCATTTTTTCATAATTGTCTTTATCGATGAAAAATCTAATTGTTACAGGCGTTATACCATCTTTTGGTTTTCCAATGTGCTCCTCTGCGATCGTATTAATGAATTTTAAAGTGGGATAAATATCGTTAGGAGACAGACTAGGAGCTGTTTGCTGGGCTTGGTATTTGACCTCTACTACATACTTTAGATCGGATTTAAAATTGTATTTATTGGCGAAAATAACTTCTCTTACTTTACTATGAGATCCATCCGCTCCTATAAATACTTTGGCCTTTGGAAATAGTGCTGGTAGTGCTTTTGGATCGGAAATGTTTTTATCTTTGTGAATTTTGATCTCAAGTTTTTTGGCCAGACCGGAGAGCTTTTCTTCGATAAGATTCGTACTCATTTTGGGTGATTGTGTAAAATCTTTGATTATTTTTTTTAACCTTGGATCTGCGGCGCAGCCGCTTAGAGAACTTTTAGATATTTTTAAGACATGTTTACGTTGATAGCAGGAGTGTTTATCAAACATCTCAATGTGTAAATGGGGATTTCTAAGTTTTGTTTGTATGGCTGTCCAAAGACCAACAGGCCCTGCTCCTACAATAACTACATCTGTATTATTTTTCATGCTGTGTTTATTTATTATCATAATAAATTCTGATTTTTTTTAAATATTATAAAGATATTAAGTTAATTTTCCATTAAGAAGTTTGGTGAAAAGAATTTTAATTTTTTGTATTTGATGTTGTTTTAATAGTTTTTTTTATGTTAAAAAAAGACTTCATCATGGGGTGTCTTATGTCGATTGATCCTTCTTTTTTTTCTACGAAAGCTAAAGGTGGAACTGAGCTTATGAAGTTTCGACTGATACAGGAGCTTGGTATTGAAGCTTTTGATCTTTTTCAGCTTTTTGTCTCTCAGGTAAATAGACCAATTGACCCTAGTAAAATTTCCTTATATTGGATTCATGAGATGCCAGATTACTTTCCATGCAAGATACTGGAAAATCGGGGATGGAATAAGTTTGATTATTTGATTTTCACATCAGATTGGCAACTTCATAATTTTCAAATGAAATTTGGTATTCCATTTTATAAATCAAAAGTTTTAAAAAATGCAATAGACCCCTTACCCAATCTAAAAAAAGCTGAAGATAAAATACGACTGATCTATCACTCAACGCCTCATCGAGGGTTAGATTTATTAGTTCCTGTCTTTACTCGCCTTTGTGAAAAACATTCTGATATTGAACTTCATGTCTATTCTAGCTTTCAGATCTATAATCAATCAAGATTTGATGCTAATTTTAAAAGCATATTCGATATATGCAAATCTCATCCGAATATCCGCTACTTCGGATCAGTATCTAACCAAGAAGTGAAGATGGCTTTATGTAAAGCTCATATTTTTGCTTATCCCTCCATCTGGCATGAAGTCTCTTGTATTGCTCTGATGGAGGCCATGAGCGCTGGTCTTGTATGCGTTCATCCCAATTTGGCCGGCCTCATTGATACCTCAGGCGGGATTACCCGCATGTACCATTGGCAGGAAAATCATAATGATCATAAACAAGTTTTTCATGATATGCTCGATAAAGCGATATGTGATGTAAGAGATAATTTACATCAGTCGGAAGTTTCATTTGTCAAGGAATATGCGGACAGAAGATTTACTTGGTCTTTGAGGACTAATGAGTGGAAAGAGTTCTTGAACCAAGCTAAAATAAAAAATAACAAGTCTAAAGTGTTTTATCAATTCATTTGAAACTAAGAATTTTTTTACAGCCTGTTTTTAGAATTCTATTTGATCTAACCTGGAAAAAATCCTATAATTTCGTGTTTTTTAATACCTTCGGGAAAATATGAACGATTATCCTTTTTTATCTACTCCAAGACTGTTTAAAACAAGAGAAGTAAAAGTTGGTAAAGTTGGAATAGGGGGAGATAATCCTGTCCGAATCCAGTCTATGACGACATCAAATACAAGAGATGTGGATCAAACTATAGATCAGGTAATTCGACTTGCTGATGCCGGTTGTGAAATAGTAAGAATGACTGTACAGGGAATAAAAGAAGCGGAAAGCTGTGAGCACATTAAATCCAGGCTTATTCAAAAAGGTTATGATGTTCCTCTGGTTGCAGATATTCATTTTTATCCGCCTGCTGCTATGAGAGTTGTTGATTTTGTCGATAAAGTCAGGATCAATCCAGGTAACTTTGCGGATAAAAGAGCTCAGTTTAAAAAAATGGAATATGACGATGCTTCTTATCTCGAAGAACTTCAAAAGATCGAAGAGACTTTTGCCCCTCTAGTTATAAAATGTAAAGAACTAAAAAAAGCCATCCGAATTGGCACAAACCACGGCTCTCTCTCTGATCGCATTATGAACAGATATGGCGACAGTCCGTCTGGTATGGTAGAGTCAGCTTTAGAGTTTGCTAGAGTCGCAAGAGCGTACGATTTTCATGATATGATTTTTTCGATGAAAGCTAGTAATCCAAAAATTATGATTGAGGCTTATAGGCTTCTTGTTCATCAGATGAAGACTTTGGGCTGGGATTATCCGCTTCATCTTGGAGTGACTGAGGCTGGTGAGGGAGAAGATGGCCGTGTAAAGTCTTCTATCGGTATGGGCACTCTCTTGTTAGATGGTATCGGGGATACTATCCGCATTTCTCTGACAGAAGATCCGTGGAAAGAAATAGATCCGTGTAGAAGGTTAAGAGACTTCGTTGCAAGCTATCCAAAACAAAATCATCACCCCATAGCTGAACAATTTCATGATGAATCACGTAAAATACAGATGCCTGCTTTATTGCATCCTCAAGGATCAGTCATCATGCCGATTACTGATGCTGATATTTTACAACAGACTTTCTTAGAAGATATTGATTGTTTTAGGCAATTTGGAAAAATTCAAAAGGGGAAATCCTCTGCTGATGCAGTAATCGCTCAGGAGCTTTTAGATCCTATAGCTATTGAAAAGTGTAGGGAATTAAGTAAGATCATCCCAGTTATTCATACCCGTGATGACCTGGATTTTGGCTACAGGATGTATGTAGATGAGATACCAGATAGTGCTGTTTCTCAGTATGTCCTTATGCTTACAAATAGTGAATTCATAGATGGAATTGAAAACAATCCGCCTCTTTGCATTTTATTCAACCCACCTCGGCCAAGGGTCTTCGCGGCAAGAAATCTTTACTCCATGTTGAAGAAAAAAGGGATAATGTCACCAATCATATTAGCTTTTTCTTATGTATCATCGAAGGAAGATCTGATTATACATTCTTCTTCTGAGCTCGGTTGTCTACTTGTAGATAGACTTGCAGAGGGGGTTTGTCTGCAATATCAGGGCTTACTTAGAGAAAAGCTTTCTTTGTCATTTGGTATTATGCAGGCCTGTAGGCTAAGAACGGTAAAGACGGAGTTTATTTCTTGCCCAGGTTGTGGCAGAACTTTGTTTGAGCTCCAGGCAGTGTCTAGAAGAATCCGAGAAAAAACTTCCCATCTTCCTGGTGTAAAGATCGCTATTATGGGATGTATTGTAAATGGTCCAGGTGAAATGGCTGATGCTGACTTTGGCTATGTTGGATCAAGACCGGGTAAGATAGATCTTTATGTTGGTAAGAACTGTGTAGAAAAGAACATAGATTTTGAAAATGCAGATGATCGGTTGATTGAGCTTATCAAACAACATGGTCGATGGATAGATCCGTAATTAAAAGTGAATTATATTTAAACTGT
>VGMB01000165.1 GCA_016866585.1 Chlamydiota bacterium | reverse complement strand
CTATATGCTCTTATAGAATCTTCTGGTCATGGCGGTGGCATGAAGGTAGCCATGAGAGACCTAGAGATAAGAGGAGCGGGAGATATTTTAGGTGTACAACAATCTGGTCAGGTTTCAGCAATAGGGTTCCACCTGTATTGCAAGCTGCTCAAAAAAACAATAGAAGCACTAAAAAAGAACAAACCAATCTATTTTAATGAAACAAAACTTGAGTCTAATATCGAAGCAAAGCTTCCTGATGACTATATAAACGAGCCAAGTTTACGAATGGAAATCTACCATAGACTGGGCGAAGCACCTGGTGCTGAGGAAATAAATAGCATACTAACTGAAATTGAAGATCGTTTTGGCCCTGTTCCCCTTCCTGTTTTATGGTTATGTGTACTTACAAAAATTCGTTTATTTGCCGCAAGCCGAGGGATTACATTTATTAAGATAGAAAAACTAACGATGACCTTTGAGCAAGAAAAAGGGAAAATAACGCAAAAGAAAACAGTGGCTCTTCCTCAGAAGAAAAAGCCACAAGAATTTGAAAAAGCAGTTATTGAGTTATTATCAAACTAGATCTTTGGTTTCTTTAGGAGTCCCTAGACCTATATTACGATGGTAAGCACCCTTCACTTTATGGCTTTGAAGTTCCTTCGCTCTTTTTAAAATAGCAATACCTTTTTCAACGTGATCCGCCATATGCAGCTCATACACAGAGGCTGCACTTTTTTTAGTTTTTACACCATCTGGCATAAGTGGAAGATCTGATATGAGAAGCAAAGCCCCTAAAGTAAACTTTCGTTTATAGCTTGCAGCAAACAGAGTAGCACACTCCATTTCTATTGCCTGGGCTTTTGTATTTTTGAGTTTTGTTTTAAATTCCTCGTTAAATTCCCAAAAACGCATGTTGGTCGTGTAAGTAATTCCTATATGATAAGTAGCTTTTTGTTCTTCCAGAACATCTGTAGTAGCTTTTTGCATAAGGAAATTGGCTAGAGCCGGAACTTCCGCTGGAAAATAAAAGTCTGAAGTGCCCTCACCACGAATACTTGCTACAGGAACTAGGTAGTCTCCTACCTGATAACGCCTTCTTAAGCCCCCACACATACCGAGAACAAGACTCGATTTGAAAGGAAGAAAAGAACAAAGATCCACAACAAGAGCTGCAGCAGGAGAACCAATTTTAAAATCTAAAATACTTATTTCTTCCTCTGGACAATGCGCAACTTTAAATACCGACCCATCTATTATTTCAACATTTCTCGTTTTAGCAAAATACTCTACGTATTTAGGGAAATTAGTGAGTAAAAGATTGGGCTGAAATTGACTTACATCACTTCCTGAATATCTTTCTAATGTTTCTCTTGCAAACTGTTCTTCTTGAATTCCAACCATTTTTAAAAACCTGTTTTTTACCAGTGTTAGGATCGATTTTACAATAACCAAATAACAATAATCAACCGAGAATGTTTTTAACAAAAAATCAATTTACACCATAATTTACCGCATCTTTTCTAAAATATGCAGATTTTTTTCTGTTTCAACTCTTACATCTTCGGGTAAAGTCTTACATAAAATTACTTTAGACAAAGGCTCATATATCTCATTAACTCTTTTAGTCATAAGACATGACCTGGCTAAAAAATAGCTCAATTTCCAATCATAGATTTCTTTTTCTTGATAAAAGGGTTCAAAAAAAACATCGGTCTGAGCTTTTTTGAGTATCTGATAAGACATTTCAAAATTAGAAAGCTCTTGATAATAAACACCTAAGTAAAACCACGGCTCTGCCCTGTATGGAGCTATAGCACAGGCTCTCTCATAGCTTTTAATAATTTCACTAGCGTCTTTTTTAAAATACTGCTGAATCTTTCCTTGCATCATAAAGCTCATGAAAAGCTCTCGATCATCACCTACAGTTTGGCTTCTTAAAAAAAAATGATGAAGAGCTTTATCATAAACTGCTGAGTTATAGTAACAAATTCCTGCATAAAACCGACTTCTCAAATCATCAGGATGATTTTGTAAATGCTGTTCTAACAATTGAGCATCTTTTAAAATTTTTTGAGGATCTTTACTTCTTGCCCCATCATTATAAGAAAAAATATAGGCATGTTCTATAAGTTCCTTTGATCGGATTTGATCTGATATGATTGTTTCATGCATAACGCCCACCCATTTCCAATCGATCTCATGATTGATCAAAAACCATTTTTCTATAAGCGTCAGGTCTCTTACTATAATGTTGTACATATCTTTAGACAAATCAGGCCACTTAAAATCTGGCTGCAATATAAGCTGCTCATCCGCATCTATGATTAAAGAAAAGTCCGCCTTTTCTTTAGCAATACTAAGGACCTCATTTCTGTTGTGAGCAAAGTTGACCCACGGACTTTCGTGAAGCTCTCCTGGTACATCTTTCAAGTAATCCCGGATCAGATCTTGGGTCTTGTCAGTTGATCCAGTGTCAAAAATGACCCAATAATCAATAAAGTTTTTAACTGTAGCCAAGCATTTTTCAATAACGTGAGCTTCATTTTTCACTATCATATTCAGACAAACAGTTTTCTTTTTCATAAGACCACCTAAAAATTCACTAAAACAAAACTTTAGGTGCAGTCAAATTAAAAATCCAATTTTTTACACCCTCATGTAGTGTGGTTTTTTAATTTTTTCAAGCCTCTATATAGTTAGTTAATGATTGCTTTTAAAAGAAAACCCATTCAAAATCTATCCTATTAAACAAGTAGTAATACAGGAAAAAACTTATGGCACAGTATAGCACTGGAGACGTCAGACCAGGATTTAAAATTGAGGTTGAAGGAGAACCCTATAACGTTGTTTCTAACGAGTTCGTGAAACCAGGAAAAGGCCAACCTTTCAATAGAATTAAATTAAAACACTTAAAAACATCACGTGTTGTAGAAAAAACTTTTAAATCAGGTGAAAAAGTTGATGTCGCCGATGTTGAAGAAACGAAGATGAGAATGTTGTACAAAGAAGCTGATGATGCAATTTTCATGGATGACAATTCTTTCGAGCAAATCAATGTACCTTTAAGTTTGATCGGTGATAATGAACAATGGCTTATGGAAGAAGTACTTTACAGCATAACATTCTATAAAGGTATCGCTATCGATGTTCAACCTCCTACATTCATGGAAATGAAAATCACAGAAACAGCACCAGGTGTACGTGGAGATACTTCAGGCAGAGTTCTTAAGCCTGCGATTCTAGAATCTGGCGCTAAAGTACAAGTACCTATCTTCATCGAAGAAGGGGAAAAGATTAAAGTTGACACTCGTACAGGCGAGTATGTCTCTAGAGTCTAAAATTTCTATACTTAAAGACCGCGCTGAGATGCTATCTCAAGCGCGTCTTTTTTTTTCTAAAAAACATATCTTAGAAGTCGATACTCCACTGCTGAGCTCCACAGCACCTATTGATGCTCACATAGATATAATGACAACAAAAATGCATGATGGTCGCTTAGGTTATTTTCATTCTTCGCCAGAATATGCGATGAAAAGACTAATCTCAGCTGGTCTTGAAAACATTTATCAAATAAGTCATGTCTATCGCTTTGGAGAAGAGGGGCACCTTCACAATCCTGAATTTTGTATGGTTGAATGGTACGAAAGTCCATGTAGCTTTGACAAAATTATTGATAATACGGTGGACTTCATAAAAATATTTCTCAGCGGCTTACCAGTGAAAATCGCAAGCTATGAAGAAACTTTGCAAAAATACACAGGGCTGAGCCTAAAAAACGCAACAGAAAATAGCCTTGCAGAGTATATAAAAGAGCATTCTCCCGAGGCTCCTAATGACATATTTTTTTGGGACATAGATACATTGCTACAATACATTGTAAGCTTTTTAATAGAGCCCTTTCTTGGCAATGATGAACTCTTTGTTATCAAATATTTTCCTGCGAGCCAAGCAGCTCTTTCACAAGTTACAGAACACGACAACCTCAAAGTTGCCGAGCGCTTTGAAATATACTACAAAGGTATAGAGCTTGCTAACGGTTATCATGAACTGAGCGATTCTGCCGAACAAAGAACACGATTTTCTATATCAAACAAAAAAAGAGTCGAGCTAAATAAAGAGCCTCTTCCCTTAGATGAGCTCTTGCTCAAAGCGCTAGAAAAAGGGCTTCCGGACTGCTGTGGAGTTGCCGTTGGTTTTGATAGACTTATGATGCTTAGGCATAAGAAAAAAACAATCGCCGAGGTCATTCCTATGGCTTGGAG
>VGMB01000164.1 GCA_016866585.1 Chlamydiota bacterium | reverse complement strand
AAGAAAACACCATTTGTTGTGGCTAAATACATAGTATTTGCCGCATCAGCCTCTAAAACTCTCAAAACGTCGATTGATTTTTTCAATCAATATATCCCTGGCTACGAGTCTCAAAGAGCAAAACACAGCAACAGACTTTTACAAAACTGGGCGGCAGAATTTATAAAACAACTAGAATCAGCCTCCATAAATGACGATTGCTCAACAATTCTCAAAATAAAGCTTTTTAAGATCTTTACTAACCACCACATTAACCAACGCGAGGAACCGAAAACGTTTAACCTAGCCTGCATAAATGAAATTACTGGGATTATACAAAGCGCTGAGAAACTATCTCTTAGCGAATCTGAAATCCCATCACACCTTAGTTATGACTTGCAATTCTTCCAGAAACAACTAGATAAACTAGATAATATTCCCATTCAAAGAATAAGGAACGCAATCTCAGAACTTAAAGAAGGACGAGGCCTTTTTGAAATCAATGTCAGTGTAGACTAAACCATCTAAACTGAATCAAGAAATTAATTAAGTTTACATTAAGATTCGCCGAGAGATAAACTATCTTTTCAAAAAAATATATTTTTCATTCAAGGCAATTTCATGACAGTATCATCGCTCAGCTTCTCAATAGCCAAAAGCTTAGATTCCGCAATAGAGAACATAACAAATAACATCCAATCGCAACCAAGTCATGTAAAAATTAATGCAATTATTAAAGTCACTGTCCTTTCCGCAGCAGCTATAACCGGTACAGCAATTGTTGCAGTTGCAGAGGCTGTGGGTAATATAGCTTTAGGAATCTTAACTTCAGCTGCATATTTTCTAACGCTTTCGAATGCTGAATTTCTAGGCAAGATCTCCTTAGAATTTTTCAATAGAGCTGTGCTAAGCTTAACCGCAATTCTCTATTCAGCATCATCACCCTTTGCCAGACTCCATGAAGCGCAAATATCTGCAGAATTGGTAGCATCTTTTATCCAAGCTAATGCTGCAATCACAACAAGACCAATAGCTCAAATTCTCATTCACAATCCAGCGCAACACAGCCGAACTGAATTTCAAAATTGGATAAACAACGTCATTCAAATAAACAGAGAGTCCGCATCCAGCAACCAAGCTGAAAAGTTAATCTCTTTTACAATGCTCCTGATAATCTTGTTAAGAGAAGGACTTACTACAAACGGCAATTATAATGAACTCTGTATGGAAAATGTAGAAAAAGCAATAAATTGCATTTATAGCGTTAGAAGGAATTGCCCAAAAACAAGCCAACTGCAAGAAAGGTTCAGAAACACAGGAACTTTACGCCAGTTTTTAACTGAATACCTAGATAATGCAATAAGGAACAATATTCTTGAGCTATCGGACCTCAGAAGTCAACTTACAAGAAACGAATCTTTCTCAGACATTAACAACGACTTTAACCCTATTGAATCCTCAACTCCAAACTCAGAATTCATAATAGAAGACCTAACAAACGGCCAGGAACTTATCAACGCACTAAACACGAACCCCTATAAAACGCAAATATATAACCTTATTATTGAACAATCTGATATGAATAGTGCTGTAAGAGATATACTAAATGCGATCCAGAGAGAAGCAGGCCACATAACGTTAGATCAAGCACGCCAGGCCCTCACATCAAGCTCAGCAGCCCCTCAAACTCATTCTGTACCGAACCTTAAAGACTTATTAATTGCACCTAACCTTCAAAATCAAAATTACAAACAACAAATCAGTCTATACACCAAGACTGCTTTCAGATACGCTTATAGAAACATCCCTGAACATTTCCACACACTAAACACTACTGATCCGCAAACTGGAGCTCCAGTCGAAAGCACCGCATCGATCGAAGCAAAAAAAACTAGCGGCAGAGAAAGTTTAATTAGCTTTGAGCATCATATATTCCCCATGCTCGCCGTCATTGTATCCTACCTTGAAATATCCCAAGGGAACACTGCAATAACGCCAGCTCAACATGCCGCCGTCTTAAGAGCAGGATTTGGGAATAGAGCTATGGGCGAAATTAGAAACAGACTAAACACCTTAACTCAACGTGAAGAAAACATTTTATTACTAAAACTTACATCCCCTTCTTTAGCGACGGAGTTTTTTGAATCGCTACCTCAAGATAAAAAAGCAACTATTAATAACCTCATAAAAGATATTCACACTGTAAAACAGCACTTTCTTCAAACAAGTCGTGGCAATTTAAACGTAAAACAGTACTTTACCACAGCTATAGTTGAAGTGGCTCAAGAAACAGAATTCAGTGGATCCTAAGATCACGATTAAGATTAATCTATTAAACAAGAGCTTATATAAGCTGTTTATATTCCTATAGATTATCAATAAAAAAACGGCTCAAAGTATACTAAATTGTTGTAAAAAAACACAAAATACTTTGAGCTCATAGGTTATAAGCAAGAAAATAAATACGGAATCTTCAAATAACCTTATAATTAAGTTTTTATGATACTCAAAAATCTCATCAGCGAAAAAAACGCTCATTCAACTGAAAATAAATAATTGGATTTACCTTAAGTAAACCCAATTATTTATTTTTAAACCCCAAATCTACGGAATCAATAAGTAGGCACAAAGTTCACTTGAAATAAAAAAAAAGATTCACTATAATTTACTCATAAAATCACATTAACTATTAAGGAAAGAGAAAGTTTTATGACAAGTTTACTCATGGAATTAAGCCCAGTAAGAAAAAATAAAATTTCACTTTCCGATTACGACTACCAAAAAGACATTGAAAACAGACTTTTAATGTCTCAATTCACATCTACTGACCTTGAAGTGTTAGAAGAAATTCTATACAGCTCACTACAAATACCGGTAAAAAAACTTTCAAAAACGCTTGAAATCGAAGAGCAAAAAGTTTTTCTCTCGCTTGAAAAATTAGCAAAAACCGACCTCCTAACCTACACAGAAGAAACTGTTTCTGTAGACAAGGAGATGAGGAAATATTTTGAAGCTCAAATACAGAAGTTTGATGAAGACTTTGTCCCTGGCATGGATTTCTTACAAAGTTTGCTACGAAAAGTCCCTATACACATCCTGCCTACATGGTACTCTATTCCTAGAACTTCAAACAACATATTCGATTCTTTAATAGAAAAATACATGCTGACACCCCAGATCTTCCAACGGTATTTAATGGAAATCAATTTCGGAGATCCGATCTTAAAAAACATTGTTGATGACGTCTATAATTCCGAAGACCTTGAAGTTTCAGCAGAAGATCTCATCAAAAAATACCAACTGACCAAAGAACAGTTTGAAGAATACATGCTCCACTTGGAATTTAATTTCGTGTGTTGCCTAGGGTATAAAAAAACAAACGACGAATGGCATGAGAAGATCACCCCTTTTCACGAATGGAAAGAGTATGTGTATTATTTGAGAGAAACCGATGTTAAAGGACTAAAAAACGAAAAACAAATTAGCCCTAAGCGCCCAAATGATTACTCCTTTGTGCAAGACATGGCTGTAATCTTAGAAAAAGCTAAGAAACAACCACTTGCTATGGAAAGAACTGAAGAGGGCTATCTTATTCCTCAAAGAAAAGTTCTTCAAACTCTCTTGCCCATGTTTTCAGAGCTACAATTTGAAGTATCTGAACTTGAAAAATACATACACAATTTAATCGCAAAGATCCAACTCATCAAACTTGCTGATGTGACTGAAAAAAAGCTAACGTTAAATGACAGAGCTCATGAGTGGCTTGAAATGCGCCTAGAGAGCAGAGCGATGTTCTTATATAGACACCCATTAAACAAACCAATCAACCTCGGCCACGCAGAACCTATCTACAACGAAAAAAGTCTAAGAGAAGCTGAAAAGAGCGTATTTAGAGCCTTGAATAAAGGCTGGGTTGTATTTGATGATTTTTTTAAAGGAATTTGTATACCACTAAATGATGAAGGTATAATAACCTTAAAAAGAACTGGCAGAAACTGGAAATATGCACTTCCCGATTATAGCGAGGAAGAAAAAACATATCTTAGAAAAGTTGTTTTAGAGTGGCTTTTTGAAGCTGGCATAGTACAGACTGGACAAATTAATGGTAAAGATTGTTTTAGAGTAACTTCAATCGGACATTCTTTATTTGCAAGATAAAACAAAACACATAGCGCGCAACGCAATATAACGACTAAGAGCAACAAAAGATGACGAAACCTCCTGCAAGTGAGCTTGTTTCAAACAGAAGAGCTTTTCACGATTACGAAATCTTAGACACCTTT
>VGMB01000163.1 GCA_016866585.1 Chlamydiota bacterium | reverse complement strand
TGGCATAGTAGTTCCCGAGCTCAGAAACGATGCGTAAATTTCTGGGAATTTTATCTTTGAGAAGATGAGCCTCGGATAGCTCAAGAGTAAGGGAACGTCGTTTTCCATCTTGTCCCATACCCAGGAATAAAAAACGTTTCAAACCTTTTTTCTGATAGTTCATTCTAAAACATAGATCAAAGATCACTTCAAATATCTATCCCTGTAGAGAGCAATATAATTCTAACGCCTGCTTTTGACCCTATAGATCTAATTTTAGATCATGGCTTAAGACACGAGCATACACGACGATTCAGGTTGTGGGCGTGAATAAATTCTGGTCACAGTTTTATTATAAAATAGCGTCTATAACCAGAGCTTGTTCGATCAGAGATCAGCTTACCTTCTCTTTTCCACCGACGCAAAGTAGTAACGAAAACTCCAAGAAGATCGGCCGCTTTTGAACTAAGGCCTAATTTATCCATACTGATAATATTGGATAGATTCAAATAATTTTCAATAAAACTGTTGCCACTCTTCTCGCAAAGCAACCCTTAATTATGAAAGTTACGTGAATTCAATAAATTATATTACAAAACGACGATTTTATGCTGAAGTAGAATCAATAGGCATAGGGCCTTTAAAGTACGTTTCATTGTTTGTACTATTTATTGCGAAAACTTTTTTAGTCCAATTCTTATATTTAGCATGAGTTGTTAGGAGATAAAACGAATCAAATCCAAGTTGTGTGTAATTCTCAAACATTGAAACAGGAAGCGTAGTTGCTACAAGTGTTTCATTATAAAGATGATGAGCCTTCTTATGCTGATGCCCCCTAAACAAAAGCTTGACCTGAGCTTTATCTGAGCTGATTAGTTGCATATAGTTAGAAATATTCTCTGAGCTCAGAGCCCATCTTCTCATACCCATAGGCCCAAGAATTGTATTAGACCTAGAAATATCACCCCAGTTGAATGCCGTAATAGGAAATCCCCCATCAAGACCATCTAAAGATCTTCGATCTTTTTTACAAATATTAACTATATTTTTAACAACATGAAGAAATCGATAATGCTCTTTATTTTCACTTGGATCAGAATTTTCAAGATCTTTATACTCTACATACGGATCTAGCTTCACGCTACGAACTCTTAAACTCAACAAAGGAAATTGACCATTTTCATGATCAATTAAACTCGGAAAAACTTCCATAGCATCGAAATTTTTCTCATGATTAGCTAAAAAGGAAGACGTATCTAAGCTTGGCTCAAGTAAACCGTGAGAGAACATAACGTATTCAATAGAGTCATCGCTATTTTTTTGTCCTATGTATGCATTTAATGGTAACGACTTATAAAATCCTTCAAAATGCTTTAAATTGGTTGCATCATAAATGAAAGATTGATAATCCAAATCGTCGACACCTGGTTGATTAAAGGATGAGGACTCATGATTACCCCGAATGAGAGTTACCTGATCAAAATTCTGAATTTTTAAAGACATCAGTAATTGAAGAACTTGAAGACTTTTAGACCCTCTATCCGAATAATCTCCAAGAAATACTAAGTGACTATTTGGCGTGCACTTGAAATTCTCATCCAAAACCCCTTCTTCTTTGAATTTCATTAAATTTGCCATTAAGGATTTAAGATCTCCGTGTATGTCGGCTCTTACACATATTTTTGTTGGGGAAAGAAGGATCCGCTTTTCTACATATCCGATACTATTGGCAGAACGAATTAAACTCGCATGCAGTGCTATATATTCTTTCAAAGATTCAACAAAAGCTTGTTGATCAATGGGTTTTGCAGCTTCAGATTGATATTTCATGATCAATTCACGCACCAAAGGGACTTTAGATTGTTCATTTCTCCAATTTGAAGGGAAAGTGTTCAATACTGAACCTTTCATACTAGACAAGACCTCTTGGATTGAAGGTGGAACAACACAAAATTTTTCAATTAAAGAAATATATTGATTTTTAGCATCAACTACATCATGCATCAGTTCTAAATTCTTTAGATCAAAACCCTCTAAATAGGAAATCAACTTAGATCTATTAGCGATAACTATAGATGAAATCATTTCATCTATAGTATCGATTTCATCAGGTTTAAATTTTTGCGATAAATCTTCGTAGCGCTTTGCTTGGCTTAAGACCTCAACTTTTCTAACTAAATCATCAAAAAACAAGTCTTTAGCTACATTAGACAATTTATCTAAAGCTGAAATAGTTCTTTTTTGATTACTTTTTTGATTTTGTGAATTCTTAAGTATAGATTGGAATAAAGCATCTAACTTAGCCTGGTCATCTTTTAGGATATCACCTTTTTTGTTAGACAATGATATCAAGAGCTGTTTGCATGGGTTATCGTCCGTTTGCATCGACTTTAATTTAAGCAATTCTCTTTCAAGTGCTACTTTTTTTTGCGAAATTTCATTCAGAGATATATCAGTTAAAGGGATTTTTAAATCCGCCAACCTTCTTTCAAAAATTGCTAAAAGATTAGAAATATCCTTTAAATTTGTATAAATGGAATGCTTTATAGACAGAAGGTATTTAAAATCTTCTACCAATAGTTTACGCATCTGTTCAAAATCGCTTATCTCATAATCATATGGATTATAGTTAAGTGTAATATAATCACTCAATTCTTTAGCTCTCATGTTTAATCCCTCAAGTCGACCACAATAGTCACTAATTTCATGACCATCTTTACTTGAAGCGTTTGCATCAGAACTATTCATTATTTCAAGGTCTAGATTAGAGAGATTTTTTACATAATCTAAATGAGAATTAATCCAAGTTATTTTTGTAATATCAAACACATCATTTGATTTACAAATAATTCGAATAGCATCACATATTTTACGAATATCACACTCATAAAAAACAATTTGTGAATAGATTTCCTTCAAACTAAATAAGTTGGGTTTTACAGTAGAAAACCATCTATTTATAATACTATTATTAGAATGATTGTTCGATCTTTTTATATCAAGAAGACCTGAAATATTTAAAGAAGCCGTATCTTTATCAATCACATCAACGATCACGTCATTTGAATTATCCTTTATAGAATATATATCAACGTCAAATGGATTAGAGCTGGTTGTAAAACCTTGAGAGTCAACTTTAGTGTCATGTTGAATATCAAACCACTCTTCCTCAGCACCATCATCATTTAATGAAGTACTATAAGATGATTCATCATTTTCGTGCCCCATAGCGGAGTCTCTCAAATCATCAACCTCACTATCAAAATTAAAGCTCTTGTTTTCAACAAATATGAATTCAGACACATCAACAATTTCATTATTAGCTAAATCTTGATGAACACTTTTGAGCGTAGAATCATCTGAACCACTTAAACAAATCGTTTTTTTACTTAAAGCTGATTTGATCAACTCGCTTGAAGCCAAAGAAATCGCCTCTAATCCATGATCAATATCTTCCTTAGTTTTTCCGCATATCGTGTTTATATCTTCAATTCTTTCTGCTGTTTCCAAAAGAGCTATAAAATTAAGTAGAAAATCAATTTTAGATATTCGATCTTTAATAGTAGTTGATGTTCCGGAAGATTTAATTAAAATCTGAAGTGATTTTTTTTCTTGCACTATCGATTTCCTCAGAAGAGAAATTCTATCTAACATTTGAGGTGAAATCTCAGTGTTTCGATCTTGAAATTTCAGAGTTTTTAAGTCAGAGATCTCATCAACAAAAGTCGAAATATCATCTTGATTAGTGCAATAAGATGCTGAAAATGATTGAACATTGTTGACACAATAAGTATTATTAACGCTTGTAGCTTTTAAATCCCCAAATGACATTCCTTCCACCTTGAACTATCTTTTTTAAATTATTTTTAATTTATAAGTATTTTCAATAAATTAATAAAATCGATTCTTATCTTAAAAACTCATAAAACCCTATCGTTGAAATTCACACACATTCTTTTTTATGTAGTTCAACATTTTTGATGAAGCATCATTTTAAATAATAATTAACATGATTATATCGTTTTATTGTTAATATTTTATTAAGAAACACTCCTTCTGGGTTTTTTATGGAGATATGCCAAGACCTCCGCAGTGGAATTAAATGGCAGTTTTAAAATTGTCCTTATTTCTATACCCACAAGCCATGGCTTTAACTTTCTGAATTTTCGAATTAATGCCATTACTAGTAGCATTTGTGACCCTGTGTTTAAAGTAAATCAGAATATGATCGATGTGGTTTGGAACCGTATCTACGGCTTTTCTAACAGGTTTTAAGCGTGATTTTTTTACCCATTCAAA
>VGMB01000162.1 GCA_016866585.1 Chlamydiota bacterium | reverse complement strand
TCTTGTAATTTTATCATGGCTAATTTGACCATCTAACATGCTCGATAGACCTGTGGCAGTTGCATAGCCATTTTGTGAAATTAAGTAATCAGAGTAAATATCCAAAAGACCCATGTTCATTAGTTAATCTCAAAAAAAATGAACAGGGATTTTAATCGGTAAAATAAAAATTTTAAAAGCTAATCTTTAAAAAGTTGCGTAAGGTGAGTTACTTAAGTTGCAGATTACCAAGAAAATCATCTAAGCGTGTTTTGTTATGATATATATACCTACTCACACCGTCTAAGGACTAATTTTAGCTGTTAGTTCATCGATCTTAGTTGCTTTACACTTCCTATGATAATAGGTAATGCTGACTCAAGATCTTTTTTTGTTGTATATCTGCTTAAAGAAAATCGTAGAGAGCTTTTAGCTCGCTCTCTGGATAGACCCATTCCTAAAAGTACTTTTGAAGGCTCTAAGGACCCTGATGAACATGCAGATCCTAAACTTGCTGCTATCAAGTTCATGTCGAGTTGGATTAAAAGTGTCTCTCCATCAACGCCAGGAAAAGAGATGTTTGAAACATTACTAACCCTTTGTCCTTGCCCGTTTATAGAAATATCTGGCAGATGGATTCGTAGCTCAGATTCAAAATATTCTCGAAGAGAGCGCATGTGGGACTCTATATCGTGGATTGATGAGCAGGCCATTTCTACCGCCTTAGCAAGTCCCATGATCCCAGGCAGGTTTTCAGTACCAGAGCGGATAGAAAACTCTTGACCTCCTCCTTGAAAAAGTGGATCTATCTTATAGGGTGTTTTTAATACACAAAATCCAGTTCCTTTCGGGCCATGAAATTTGTGTCCTGAAAAGCCGGCGCCTGTTACCCCTTGAGGTAAGGTAAAATAGTCCTTCCCAAAAATGCCTACCGCATCAATAAAAAATGCTAGACGGTGTTGAAGGGCTATCTGCGCGATGGCTGCAATATCATTTTTCACTCCTGTTTCACTGTTAGCATATCCAAGAATAATCGCTTTGGTGTCCGGTCTAATATTTGCCAGTATATCTTCGATAGAGATACTACCTGCTGCGCCAGGCTTGATAAACGTTGCCTGCCAACCGTGATTCATAAGCTCTTTTATAGGGCTCTCTACACAGGCATGCTCTATGTTGCTTGTGATTATGTGTCCTGGTGAGTTTTTATGAGCGAATCCGAAAATCAGTAGATTCATGGATTCTGTTCCCCCTGAGGTAAATATGATCTCTTGAGAATAAGTTCCAAGATGTTTTGCTAAACACTCCCTGGCTTTGAGGAGCCTGGATTTAGCTTGTTGTCCGTAGTAATGAAAGGAGGATGGATTCGATGGAGGCATCTGAAGTTCTTGCAGCATAGCTGTATAAACTTCAGGAGATACAAATGTAGTTGCATTGTTATCAAGATATATACGGTCTTTCACAATTTCCTCAGTGTATGATCTTAACCAATATAATAGTACAAAGGGGAAATCTAAAACAGAAAACTATCAATTCAAAGAGATGTTATGTTGTAGAATTTATTTGAGTTTCTTTTTCTAAAATTTTGATCATAAGAACTGTTATATTATCACGGCCCCCTCTTTTTTTAGCTTCTTCAACTAGCTTTTGAGAGGCATTTTCTACACAGTCTGTTTGTTTTAAAATATTGGTAATGTGATCATTAGAAAGATGGTCTGTAAGACCATCGCTGCAAAGGAAGAATATGTCTCCAGGCTCTATATCTATATAGTCTATATCGGGGATAACTTGCGTTTGTGTTCCGATAGCTTTTGTAATTCGGTTTTTGTAGGGGTATCTTTCTACATTCTCTTTAGTGAGTTTTCCTTTTTTAAGAAGGTAGTTTTTGAGAGAGTGATCTTCGCTTAGTTGATTGAGTTCCTTATTGAAGCGATATATTCGGCTATCACCCACATGGGCGTAAATTAACTTGTTTTTATGAATAAGAAAACAACATATTGTTGTTCCCATGCCCGCATAGTCTTTGTTTTTTTCGGCAAGGTCTTTTACCCAGTAATTAGCATCCTGTATAGCGTAGTATAGGTGACCTATGATGTGGTCTGTTTCGGTATTTTTATTTTGATAGGAAGAAAATATCCTTGTTATAGACTCTGAAAGATTGTCGACAGCTTCTCTTGCTGCTATTTCCCCCGCTTTATGCCCTCCCATTCCGTCAGCGACGACAAAAAAGAAATGGGAGGGTAGACTTTTCCAGACGTCCTCATTTTTGTCCCTAACATGACCTATGTCGGAAATCCCAAAACTGATGACGTCGAAGAAAGATGTCATTTTTCTGTACCTTCATTTGGGGTTACGTAATTACCAGAAAATAAAATAGCTTGTGATTTTAGGTCTACGATGAAAAACATAAACGGTCTGTTAATGATCATCTCAATGGGGGATTCAGGCGGAATTTTCACGCAGGTTGCTACCATAGTGACAGCTGTGGCTGCAGCAGCGCAAACACCGTCTTCATCGGCCTTAAAATAAGCCTGGTGGATGATTTTGCTAATACTGAGATCTTGGTTGCTGCTCATGCCTGTGAAATCTGCATTTCTACTAAAAGCCATAGGCATGCCCATATCTGATAAGGTAGATTCTAGGTTCTGTTTGATATCCATATCGATCTTAGGCATTGTAATATGCAGCTTTCTTTGATCCATATTGCTAAGCTCTGTTGTAAATGCAAAACTATCAAGAGCTGTTCCTAGATCACCTATGCTACTTGTTTTTTTAGGTAGGATAACAACAAAGGCGAGGTCAGAGCTGTCAGTATTTTTCTTTTTAAAAGGCAGACTCATCATTTGGCATTTGTCTGTCTCAGAATAGAGGAAGTAATCTGTTTGCTCCATCATGGGTACATTTTCGTATGTTTTGCCCATAGAATAAAACAAGTCATTCGTTGTTAGTCTTTTGTTAAAAGGCTTAAGCCATGATCCATCGAAAAATACAGTGTTGACAATTGCCATTTTAGTGCTGGAAGAGATGTCCCCTTGGGATAGTAGTTTGGGGATTTTCCCTTCTGTTTGATTTGATACCCACTGGTTTATTGTACCTACAGTTGTAGCAGAGTCATCAAAATCTAAGCTTTGGATTTTTGCTTCATAGCAGTTCTCTGCCACATTTAAGAAGTTCGTCGTTAGTATTGTATCAAAGTTGAACCATACAGAATTGCCAAAATTCAGAGCATAGTCATTAGACTCCTTTTTCCCAATCATGGCACCTTGGAGAGTGTGTAGCGCTGATCCTAGCTTTTCTCCAAAGTAAGGAAGTCTTAATGTGCGAGCCATCTGTAAAGATGTTTGTCCTCTAGCTCCTTGGGATACTAAAGAGAGTGCTGTATATATGGAAAAGGGAGAATGAACTAGATTGGATTTGAAGTCTTTGCTGCTTCTTCTATGAAGATCAAAAGTAAACTCATCAATGCTTCTGACTAACATAGTTTCATTAGCGAGCTCTCTATTAGAAGCGTATTGACTAAGTGGAGCAAGTGATAAAGCGGTTAAAAGTAATGTTTTTTTTAATTTGTAAAGTCCCATAATTGGTTTCCTTTAGCTATCTGTGAAAAATAAAATTCTGAAGGTACTTATACTATTAAACGTCATATGCAACGCTATGGAGGCATATAGAGACGCTTTTTTTTCATATATAAAACCTAAGAAGCATGCAAAGGAAAATAAGGATAGTACTAAGGTGATATTACCTAGTCCTTGGCTTGAAGAAACGTGGAATAGAGCAAAACATAAAGAGGCTATCAAAATGGCAGGCTTTGACCCTAGTTTGTTTTTTAGCCATGTTTGCAACATGCCACGAAATAAAAATTCTTCTGTTAGTGGTGCCGCAATAATTATGGTAAATATTGCTATGGCGAGCATCAAAGGGGATTCTAATGTTGCTTTTAAGTATTTTACAGCCATTTGCTCGTAAGATTGGTATCCGTATAGCAAATATATGGCTAGATCACTAAGCTGACTAACAACGCAAGAGACTGGAAATCCTATAGACCATGTTATACATCCCGAGAATATGTCTGAGGTTATAGATGAAGGATTGGGGATGGAAAAATCTTTAAATATTCTTTTTAATAGCAGCTCATCTCTAAATTTAGAGTAAAAGTAAATGCTTAAGATGACCAAAGCTAGTGTCGTAAATTGAATGAAACTAAAAGCAAGAATGGGGATCTTAGTTTCAGGGGCAAAAAGTTTGTATAGAAGGATCACACCTTTTGCCAAAATGGGTGCAAATAAAAATGTATACCCTAAGTAGATTCCA
>VGMB01000161.1 GCA_016866585.1 Chlamydiota bacterium | reverse complement strand
GAGTCGATCTAATTTCTTGGTAGAAGCTATAAATAGACAAGTCGTTCCAATTTCATCTCAAGACCTATCATAGATCTAAAGGAAATAAAGCTTTTAACGTCAACACCTCTATAGTGTAAAAAAAAAAGTTTTTTTATATTTAAAAAATAATTAGAAATTTCGTATCTTCGAATCCAAGTGCACAAAAAAATTTTTGGGGTAGTTGATGCGAGCAAAATTCGTTTTAGCTTTATCTATTCTTTCCAGCGGGCTTTCTTCTTTATCTCCTCTTTACGGCGTTACCCCACCGCCAGCTTCTAATGCAGGAATCATAGATAAGGAAATTCAAGATCAATATGAAGTAAATATTTTTTCCCCAACAAAAGATATTCCAGTTCTTGATGTTGATATACCATTCCAAAAATTTGATCTTCCAGAAGGAATTTCTGTTCAAATCAATACTTTTATTTTTCAGGGTAATACTATTTTCTCTGATCAACAGCTCCAAAATATAGCTGCTGATTATGTAGGAAAAGACCTTAAATCATCTGATGTAAAAGAAATTTGCTACCGCATTCAAAAGCTTTATGCAGAACACGGTTATATTTTGTCTAGGGCTTACACTCCTGTTCAGGAGATAGCCGGAGGAACGCTTACCATAGAGGTTATTGAAGGGGTTCTTGGAAGCATAGAGGTTGAGGGAAATAGGTACTATTCTACAAAATTTATAAAGAAATATTTTTCTTCGCAGATTGGTGATGTCGTTGACTATAACAGACTTCTTCGTTCTCTCATGCTCATTAATGAACATATGGATCTTAATGTAGGAGCTATCTTTAAAAAGGGTAAAAATAAGGGAGAGGCTGATCTCATTATAGTAGCTAAAGATAAACTACCACTCCACATAGCTACTGACTATAACACATATGGCTCGTACCTTACAACTAAGGGCAGAGCTGGACTTAGGGTTGATGGGGGAAATATTGCCCTTGGTGGGGATAAGCTTTCTTTAATGGAAGTAATGGGTTTTCCTTTCGATCACCTTGACTTCTCTAATGCTATCTACTCTGTCCCTCTTACAGCTAACGGTCTGCGCATGGATCTTTCTTACCTGTACTCAGGTTTTAAGGTTAATACTTTGAATGCGTTGCATCTTAAGGGCTCATCCAATATCGCCGGTATACGCTTTTATCAAGCTATGCACAGGACACGAAGGCTGAGCACAGATGTTGGTATTGGATTTGATTATAAGGACTTGCTTAACCAACAGATGTCCAAAACTTTTTCGTACGACAAGCTGCGCGTCTTGACTTTTTCTGGAAGGCTTGATTATGCCGATTCTTACAAAGGAAGGCTTATTTCTGATTTTAACCTGTTTATTGGTATTCCCAACTTTCTAGGAGGTCTTAGTGCTGTAGATCACCTATGTTCGAGAAAAGGAGCCGGCGGTAGGTTTTTTATTGCTAACTTGGATGTCAGAAGACTTCAACAACTACCATGGGATTGTTTGCTTGTATTTAGCGCCACAGCTCAAGGTACTTTGAATAAAATACCGATTGCTCAACAGATTTATATAGGTGGTATTGACAACGTTAGAGGTTATCCTCTGGCTACAGCCCTTGGTGATAACGGATACTATGGAACCCTAGAGCTTAGAGCCCCGATACCTTATGTAGCAAATTATACTTTGCCTTTTTCTAAAACAAGAAAATGGAAAGACTTATTCCAATTTGTGTTTTTCACTGACACAGGAGCTATATTCCTCAACGGACATGTGCAGAAAGAACAAGCTCCTTCTTTCATAACCTCAGCTGGACTTGGTTTCAGGATCACCAATCTTTGGCGTTTTGACATTAGTTACGATTCCGGATTTGCTTTAACAAAAGATCATAAATCTTCAGATTCTATTCAATATCTTAGGGTGGCTCTAAGAATATTGTAATCAGGGAATGTGGAATGTTTTTTTGTAAGAAATATAAATTTTATTGATTAGTGCATGTATATTTTAGGCGGCGTATATGAACTTTAGATCTGGTTTTTCAAGGCTCATCACAAGTATCGCGGTATTTTCTGCTTTGCCGGATATGGTCTTTTCACTTCCAAAAGGAGCTCAGGTCGAGTCAGGCAGTGCTGATATATCCACTACATCAGACTCTATGGTTTTAAAGGTCTCTCATAAAGCGATCATAAATTATGATAAGTTCAGGATAGAAAAAGGGGAAAAGGTCCGATTCATACAGCCTAAGAAATCATCCGTTGCATTAAATAGGGTTAAAGGATCTCACCCTTCAGAGATTTTTGGTAATCTGGAGAGTAATGGACATCTTTTTCTTGTGAACCCATACGGAGTTGTTTTTGGCCCGACTGCACAGGTGAATGTAGGTTCTATTGTTGTTTCAACACTCGGCATAGCTTCTCAAGAGTTCTTAAACGATACATATAGATTTGTACTTGCTGAAGATGCGTTGGGATCAAGTATTGTTAACCAAGGTAGCATACGCGCCTCTAACGAGGGGAGCGTTGTTTTACTTGCTCCTACCATTAAAAATGAAGGCGTCATTGAAGCTCGTGCTGGTAAGGTTATACTTGCTGCAGCTGAGACTGTAACTCTGGATTTCTCTGGCGATAGCCTAGTTTCGTTTAGTGTTGAAGGTGAGCTTAAAGACGCGATTATAGAGCAGTCTGGAAGGATCGAGTGTTCCGAAGGGGGCGTCTATCTGAGACTCAAGACAGCAGAGAAGGTCATTAAGGCTGTGGTAAACACCGATGGGGTAGAAGAAGGGGAAGTCTTCATCCAAGAAAATGGAGTGATAAAGCTGGTTTCTTCAAGCTATATAGCTTCACAAAATGTGTCTATAGACGGTGGAGAGGGAAGTAATGTAGAGGTGTCTGGACATATACAGGCATCATATGTAGATCAAGGCCTAAGTAAGGGAGGTCAGGTTGAAATATTAGGATCGTCCTTACATCTCATGGCTGCAGATATTGATGTGAGCGCGGATCATGGTGGCGGCCAAGTACATATTGGTGGTGATTATAAGGGGCTGGGCGATAGGCTTAGGGCTAGTTCCACTCGGATTGATGAGCTTTCTTCAATAAAGGCTGAGGCTAATACAGAAGGCAACGGTGGTAGGGTTATTGTATGGTCTGATGATAAGACCGTGTTCTCCGGAAAGATATCAGTGCGTGGGGGAAGTATTTCAGGTGATGGGGGCTTTATAGAGACCTCATCAAAAAATGACCTTAGTATCACAAGTACAGCATCCGTAGACTCTCGCTCCGGCCAAGGTAAGTCGGGGCTTTGGCTTTTAGATCCTACTGTGGTTACAATCGCTGGTTCAGGTAGTTCTAACGTCTCAGATGGACAGGGGTGCAGTGCTGGAAATGTAACGATATCCAATACTGATTTACAAACAGCTTTGCAAACAACAGATGTACAGCTTGATGCTACTAGTGCTTTCAATATATTAGCTCCAATAAATTCATCAAACGTTAACAGTTTGACTTTTTCTGCCTGCCCTAGTTCTAACGTTACGACTACTCTTTCCGCAAATATTAGCTTAGGGGGAGGGGCTTTAACCTTTTCGACGCAAACTGGAGCATCTCATTACATTGTTTTAGGTAGTAACGTTACTTTATCAACAAGTGGTGGAAATGTACTTTTAGGTACGTCCATAGATTCCCAAGCAGGGCAAAATTTAACTGTTCTAGCTGGTTCAGGAGCTGTAAGTTTAAGTCAGATTGGAGCTAGTACAGCATTAGGAAGTCTTAGTATCTCCGCTGGTTCAATATCTCAGACATCATCAGCTAATGTTTCAGCAACTGTATCATATTCAGCATCTACGTCAACAGTTGTAAGCGGAAATATTACAACGCAAGGTGGCGCTGTCACCTGGACAGGACCTGTTCTTCTTGGAGCAAATGTACAGATCGACACTACAAATGCAGGGGGATCTACAGCTGGTGCGAATATAAGCCTTAGTAACGTAGATGCAACAAGTGCTAATACATCAGCGGAAAGCTTAACGCTAAAAGCTGGAACCTCTGGTAATGTAAGCCTTAATGTAATCGGCGGATCTACACCCCTTGGTTTACTCAACATAGTAAGTGGAAATGTCGTTAATACAAACGGTAACATCACAATACGAGGAAATGCAACAGCCGGTGGAACAATAAGCATAGCCCAGCCGGTGGCTCTTCTTGGAGCAACTACATTCTTTACCACTGGTGGCGGAGTAACAGCAGGTAATACTATCCAGCTTTCCACAGTAAATGGTAACTATGGAGTTACTATAAATGCAGGTACATCCGGTCTTG
>VGMB01000160.1 GCA_016866585.1 Chlamydiota bacterium | reverse complement strand
GTTTCTTTGAAAAGCTCAACATCTGTTCTAGCTCAGTTGTGTTTTTATTGTTTTCTGGACTGGATTTAAGAAGTGCTAAAAGCTCTGTTTTTGATAAAACTCTTCTACCTCCTTTGGATTCAGATTTAATTTTCTCTTTTTGCAAAATTGATGTGGCCACTTGATCTCCAAGCAGCGCCTGTAGGACCGGTAATGAAGCGTAGTTAAAATTCACAGCTGTTTTATTGTTTTTTTGCAGAGACACAAAATCCGAAAGGGGAGGATGTCCTAACCTGTTTTTTAAATCATAAAAACCACTTCCCTTAAGCATTTTATAAAAGGCAATTTTGTATTTTTCATTTTGAGGTCTTAGATCATCTAAAGATTCTATCGGATCACGAGTTTTGGCTGTCTTTCTTATTTCCTCTAACATTTGTTTAGGCCAATTAGAGGATTCTAATGATTTTACAAATTCTGAGTTGCCATAAAGAACAATCAGCAAATTTTCAAAAGTGGTGCCTGGTATGCTAGAGGTTAAAGGATCTGTTTTAAGCAAATTATAGATGTTAAGTTTGCTATTTTCACTGAGGTTGTTCGAAAGACGATGCGATGTTAAAGAAAAGGTTTTGATTTTTTTAGGTTCTATAGTTTCTTTGCCTTTGTTTTCTTTTTTTGTGTTACTCAAAAAAATTTTGTTTTGTCTCATGTTCCTGGTATTTATGAGACCTTCCATATATGAGCTTAGTCCAACTTTTTCATTTTGTAATGAAGCCGTATGAGCACTAAATTTGCTAGTAAGAAAACAAAAAATTATTAGTAACGAGGAAACAAAAAATAAAATATTCATGAAGAGGAAATATACTTTATAGGTTCAATATTTAGTTGTGGGAAAAAAACAAACTCTTTTTTTTCTGAATTATCGATGCGAATTTTTATCATCAGAGGGGTCTTTTTATTTTTTTTATCCCAAAAATCTACCCAGCTTGAAGAAGCTACATCATAAAAAAGAAAGTCAACATTTTGGATCCCATTGACAAGTAAAGTAACTCTTTTTTTTTCATTGGCTCCCCATTGAGTCATGATAAGTTTATCTTCACTTTGTCCAATACCAAAATAACATGGACCAGAAAGATCGGTATCTAAATCTATCTGGGCATCAGCATATAGCATTAGTATCTTGGGCAAGGATATATCGCATTTAGGAGTATGTATAGCTGCGGTGTTTTTATTGCTAGTGAGACGGGTTACTATAGAAGAGATGGTTTCTTGTAATAAAATTTTATCTACATATGATTTTTTGTTTGATTCGAGAGATACGAGCTGTTTTTGACAATTAAAGTAGCTTTGCCATAAGAAAGATATCAACATCCCTGTTATGGCAAGAGCTATTATTATTTCAATTAATGTTAGGCTTCTTTTCTTTTTTTTCATGCCTCATAAGAATGAGGCATCAGTTATTTTTGTTAAAGAAAGAAGACGGTTTTAAAGAAATCCATCTGAGGAGCAGTCCTAACAAAATAAAAATTAGTATTCCTATTGAATCAGGAAGTAGGCCTTGTGCTGATGATGGTATTATTTTTAATACTGAAAAAAGTGCAATAACCACACCCATACAGGCATCACCAGCTACCAGACCTGATGCAGCAAGGATTCCTCTTTTTTGCATTTCTTCCGTGGGTTTTTTTAAGTGGACTAAATAGGATATAATCCCTCCGACCATTATGGGCGTGCTTAAAGATAGAGGTAAATAAAGGCCTATTGCAAAAGGGAGGATAGGTAGGCCCAAAAGCTTTACAAAGAGCCCTATTAGAGCGCCAATAACCATTAATGTAAGAGGAATGTTACCTTGAATTACCCCTTTGGCTATAAGAGCCATCATCGTCCCTTGTGGCGCAGGCATTTGCTCAGATCCAAATACGTATACGTCGTTGAGAATATACATAGTAGCACCGATTGCCATCGCTGGTAAGATGAGGCCAAGAAGCTCTGCCACCTGTTGATGCCTTGGTGTTGCACCAAGTAAGAAACCTGTTTTCAAATCCTGAGAGGTTGTTCCAGCTAGGGCAATTGCAACGTTTGCAACTACGCTCATCGTCAATGCCGCAATTAAATAAATTCTTTCAGTCCAGCCAAGGAGGACGAAGACTAAGCATGTTACAAGTAGAGTTGTGATGGTCATGCCAGAGGCTGGATTTGAAGTGCTTCCAACTATCCCTACAGTTAGAGAAGTAACTGCCACAAAGAAAAAACCCAAAATTACAAGAAGAAGTATAGTAAGTAGGTTCATGGGCATGCCTGGAAAAAGCCCACAGCGTTAAATTACGGCTACAGACCCAAGTATTAGCCATTTTAGCGATATGTCCCTCTCAGTTCTTGGTATGTTTTTAGAGGAATCAACACCTCTAAGAAGTTCTTTAAGACCAACGCGTATAGTCTTTCCTATCATAGGAAGTATGCTGAATATGCTTAAGAACCCTCCAATTGCTACGGCTCCAGCTCCGATATAACGAACGTAGTTGGACCATATTTGTGAGGCAGACATCTCAGCTATAGGGATTGTAGCTGGTGATATAATACTGGGATTCCCTTCGCCAAAAAAACGGATCATGGGAATAATTACCCACCAAGCAACCCCCCCTCCCGAAAATAGTAATGCCGAGGTTCTCGCTCCTATAATAAACCCTACACCGAGCAGTGATGGTGTACCGTCTAAGCTAAATTGTGTTTTTTGAAGAAATTTCATGCCCCAAGAAACAGATTCGTTCCATAAGTAAAGAGCACTTGTACACACCTTGTATAAAGCACCAACTGCAATACCTATGAGAGTTAACTTTGCACTGGTATTTCCAGCTTCCGAAGACATTAAAATTTCAGCACAGGCCGTTCCCTCGGGGAAAGGGAGTTTCCCATGCTCGTGAACTATGATGTATCTTCTCATAGGAATCATGAATAAGACCCCAAGGATCCCTCCCAATAAAGACAATAAAAACATCCTAAAAGGGGATGGGGGCTCACCTAAAAGAAAAAGGGCTGGAACTGTAAAAATTACACCAGCAGCTAATCCTTCTCCGACAGAGGCGATTGTTTGAACTATATTATTTTCTAAAACGGATGCGCGCTTGAAAAATATTTTAAGAATGGCCATAGATATAACCGCTGCAGGAATCGACGCAGACACTGTTGTACCCACTTTTAATCCTAAATAAGCATTACCTACTCCGAATACTAGTCCAAGGACTAACCCTAAGATTGTTGCCCTTATTGAGAACTCTTTAACATGAGATTCCGGTTTGATGTGAGGAATGAAGGTGCTATTCATAAAGTGCCTAATTCTTTTATTAAATTTAAATTTTAACATTCTATCGTAATATATTTTTTTACTGAAATAAAAAATTAAGATATTCAAGCTGATATTCAAGGAAAATTTATCTGGCAGAAATATTGACAGTCTTTAAAGGGTCGAAGATGTGTAGATATTTTTATTAAACGGTTATTTCAGCATCACTGTGATTATATCTGTTTTCATGACTACCATCCTCTATTTGGTTAGGATAATCGAAAACCTCATCAAATGTTATGAACTTGGTATCATCAAAAGGATCAAGGTATGATTGCGTATGCAAATAGGTGTCACCGTAGTATGCGGAAAGTGGGAAACTACCAAATATAAGGTTAAGTAAGAAGTCTATAAAACGAGGGAAAAATTAGAACATTTCATAGAGCGCTGTCCGAATGAAATTTAAGTAAGGCTAGGGTTGTACTACAGCCGTAGCCTTTTGTTGCACGACACATATAGTATGCCAGAAAGTTTTACATTTTTTATTTTTAACTTTGTAGAAGGAGATTTCGAAACGTGCCTTCATCCATGTGGAATCATCATTAATTTTTTTGAATTCAGATGATTTCATAAAGCACTTTACTGTGAATTTAGTGCCTATAGAATCATTTATAAATTCATAAGTTAGAATTTGTTTTTTCCCTTTTTGTGCATCACAGAGGTCTTTCCATGTGATTTTATTCTCAACGAGCATCTCCTTTATTTTACCAAGGAGCCGTTCCGATTCCAGATGCATGTCTATCTCATTGAAGTATTCGATTTGCATACGTAAATGGAGAAAAGGGCCTTTAAGAAGGGGGATTGAGCATGAGGCAACAAGAGCTAATGCAATCATAAGCTCGAGAAGCAAAAAAGTGTTTTTTTTTGTTTTTTTATAAATAGAATTTTTCAATCGTCAAATATCTATTTTAGTGTTAAGTAAGACTAGGCTAGAATAGGAGAGTTTTTGATTAAAAACAAGGAAGCATATAATAATTTAGGTCT
>VGMB01000159.1 GCA_016866585.1 Chlamydiota bacterium | reverse complement strand
CATAGAGATTATGATTAAAGAGCAGCTACATTGTGAATTTGATTCAGCTGCAGTACAGGGCTTAATTTATGAGCATACGAAAGGAACAAACTTAGAGGCGTGGAGTCAAGATATTTTTGAAATGATTGATAAAGTCATGCATACACCTTTTCTTGATGATCCAGAGTTCATGTTATGCAACATCCCATCTTCACAGTTCTTTTTAGAAATGGAGTTTGCATTCGATATGTGTGGTAACATGATGAAAGGATTTATTGATGCGGTATTTATTTGGAAAAATAAATACTTCATCCTTGACTGGAAGACTAATTTCCTTGGCAATTGTGAAACTTCATATCTAGAAGAGAACATCAAAAAAACTATGCAACAGCAAGATTATTTCTTGCAGGCTGCAATATATTCTGAGGCTCTCAAGAGATATATCCAACAGTTTGAAAAAAGAAATTTTTCTGCATGTTTTGGAGGCGCTCTTTACGTATTTTTAAGAGGAAATAAAGCCTATCATTTTCACCCCGATTTATCACTATTAGAAGGAATACAATAGGAGAATAGTGCATATGCAGTTCATTAGTAATACACGCTGGCCATCTCTCGCTTGTTATGTCCATCAAAATTATATTGAGGCTATAGATTTTGTTCTAGCTCAGTTGATATTAAAAAATCACCCTAACGCAAGTGAAGAGGTAGCCGCATTTTTTTTGAAGTTGTCGCTTGCTTCAAGAAATGGACATCTTTGTTTAAAAATGCAAGATGGGACATTAGTTCCTAAGTGCTCTGAATTAATAGAAAATAAGGCAGTAGCTTTAAAATTAGATCAGCTTGCTGATTTAGGCCTTATTTTCATTCCAGATGGAATCATAGGAGGTTCCACGGATATTATTTATCCCGTAATCTCTTATGCAGACAGCTTTTATTTTAATAAAAACTTCTTTTTTGAAACTAGGTTTATAGAGCAAATACAAAGAATAAAAAATCTAGCTCAACCAAGTGAGGTCTGTATTGATTCACTTTCGACTAAACTTAATCAAAAGCAAAAAAATGCCGTTATATTTGCACTTAAAAATAATGTGTTGCTGATATCAGGAGGACCTGGAACAGGTAAGACATTTACTGCTACGCAAATAGTGCATGAGTATTTAAAATATGCGCATAAGCAAGGTAACAGTGATGCTCGGATCATCCTAACAGCTCCAACAGGAAAAGCTGCAATCCATCTAGAAAAAAATGTACGAGCAGGAATTGAATTACAGGATAATTTAGTTGCTGGCACGATCCATGCCATACTTTCTGCAGGATATAATGAAGAGATGATTGCTGATGCGCCAATTATTCATGCTGATCTTATTATTGTTGATGAGGCATCCATGATTGATGCTAGGCTTTTTTCTTTCTTTTTATCCGCTATTCAATCGCACACTAAGCTTATTCTCATGGGAGATAAGGATCAGCTTCCGCCTGTTGATAGTGGCAGCTTTTTTGCTGACCTTGTTGAATATTCATTACAAAATGAATTTATTCCCTGTGCAGAACTAGTCGAGTGTTTGCGCTCAGATAAAACAGATATACTAAATTTTGCTTATGCAATAAATCATCAAGAAACAGATAAAGTGACTAACGCTTTAAGTATAGCTAATCAGTCACTCCAAAAAATAGATATCTTTAATCGATGTACGACAGCAAGACAAGCGTATAAAAACTTATACGAGTTTTGTAGAGATAAATTTTTCCAAAAGTACGAAGTCGATCAAGATATTGCATGCATAATAAAATATTTTGAACAATTTAAGATTTTAAGTTGTCAAAGAAAAGGATCAGCTGGAGTTGATTCAATAAATGAATATTTATCAGACAGGTTTTGGCAAGACGCAAACCATGGAGAATATCTTGTTTTTCCTATAATCATTACGAAAAATGAGTATTCTTTAGATTTATTTAATGGAGATACTGGCGTTTTTGTTCAGAAGAAAAGATCATCAAGAAAAATACAAGATGATGATTACTTTTATTTTTTAAATAGAGATCTTTCTAGTGTGAGAAAGCTTTCTGCCTTGATGACACCGAACTATGATTATGCATATTGCATATCGGTGCATAAAAGTCAGGGGAGTGAGTACGAAAGTATTCTTATATTAGCGCCAGAGGGTGCATCTGTTTTTGGTAAAGAAGCCTTATATACTGCTGTTACAAGAGCTAAATCTCAAGTGTTCTTAGATGCCAGTGAGGAGGTCATTCAAGAATTCGTAATGAAAAGCTCTAGAAAAATATCAGGGTTGCGTGACAGACTAAGCTTAACAAAGGTAGATCCATGTTAAGAAAGATAGCACTGAGCATCACGCTTGTTTCCTGTACTTTTTTATCACAATCATTCGTATATGCGACGAATTCAAAATCTAAAAATACGATAAAGGTTCAGAGCCAAGACTTTTCAGTCTCTATTGGTAAATTGGTTAATTTATGTGAAGGGCAAGCAAATGTTGGAATCAAGATTGTTTCTTTAAAGTCGGGACAAACATTATACGAACAAAATGCTAACAAGCTTTTTTTACCAGCGAGCTCTCTTAAGGCATTTACAGCAGGAGCAGCTCTTTCTATGCTTGGCCCACAGTATCGCCTTAAAACCAGCGTATGCACTGATGGTGTTGTTCAAGATGGAGTAGTTCAAGGAAACCTTTACCTTAAAGGTGGTGGTAATCCTGAGCTTAGTGAAAAAGATTTAGAAAGCCTTGTATTCACAATGAAGCTTCAAGGCATCCATTCTATAAAAGGTAAGGTATATGTAGATTCTTCTGAGTTTGATGCAATAAGTCAAGGACCAGGTTGGATGTGGGATGATGAACCCGAATATTGGAATTCTCCAATGTCAGCTCTGACCGTGAACCATAGCTGTTTGCAGGTGTGGGTGTGCCCGGCAGAAGAGTGCAATGCCCCGGCTAAGATATTGGTCTATCCTAAAACATCTTTTGTATCGATTGATAATTCGGCAAAAACCACGGATTCTGATAAATCAAATGTTCAATTACATAGAAATTATAGTCAAGTAAGGAACTTTATAAAAATTGGGGGAACTGTTGCTAAAAATAGCGAGCCTACTTCACACCTTGTAGCCCTTCAGCAACCCCAACTATTCGCGGGAAATGTATTTGTCGATCTATTAAAAAAAAACAACATAAACTTAAGTTCAACTATCCTTGAAGCAAAGATCCCTTTAGATGTAACTCTTTTAGCAGAGCATGAATCTAGTCCAGTCGCAGATATCATAAAAAAAATGATGAAAGAATCAGATAATTTATTTGCAGACTGTCTCTTTAAGAAGATAGGACAAATCCAATCAGATTCAATAGGAACTTGGGGTAACGGTAGTAAGGCTGTGAGAGAATTCTTGTCTGGAAGGGGGCTTAATCCTCAAGAAATGGTAGTTCTAGATGGATCGGGACTTTCTCGATATAATTTGGTTACACCATCTCAATTCGTAGAATTTCTAGTGCGCATGAAAAAAGATTTCTCATTTTCTGAGGAATTTGTTTCTTCGTTATCTGTATCAGGTGTAGATGGCAACTTAAGAAAGGCCATGGATGAAAAAGTTTTGTATTCAAAAGTGAGAGCTAAAACGGGATCAATGAGGGGTGTACGGACATTGGTTGGTTATACAACAACTGCCGAAGGAGAAGACCTTGCACTTGCTATTATGATTAATGGATTTATAGGAACAAGGGATCCTAGTAAAAAATTAGAGAACGAGATTTGCAAATTCTTAGTGGAATATAAAAGAAAATAAAACCTGTCCCACGTCTAGAGCAGTGTCTTGAAATGGGACTTAAAAAATTTTGCTTATGCAGAAACTTTTTTGGACAGGCTGGACTTTGTGCGGTTGGCTTTGTTTTTTGGGAAAATGCCTTTTTTAACGCCCTTGTCCATTAGGCTGCAAACGATACCGAATTTTTCTTTTACAGATCCTGCGTCGTTTTGAGAAAGACTTTGTTGGAAAGATTTAATAGCGCTGCTTACAGTAGATCTGTAAGTTTTGTTTTTCAATCTTCTATTGTCGCTCTGGATGTCTCTCTTAAGAGCGGATGGTTTTCTCGCCTTAGTGGTTTTTTTATCTGCCATAATTGTAACTCTGTTCTTAAAAAATTAAGATGCACGATAATATACCTTAAGTTCTATAATTCGTCAAAGTTTGAGTAAGGAGGAAAAAAAGAAAATGAATAGACTCTCTTGGGTCCTTATTCTAATCTCTTCAATCGCAGCATCTTGGTTCGCATTTTTTTTTATTAGAGATGTGTATTGTTATTTGCTAGTAAA
>VGMB01000158.1 GCA_016866585.1 Chlamydiota bacterium | reverse complement strand
TGTATTGTCTCCAAAACGGCCTTGTAAAACAGGAGTGGAGGAAGATAAATAAGATATTTACAGATAGAGCTCATTTGCTTTGTAATTGTAATGCTGCATCAGAATCAGATCCTGGTTGTGAGGAGCTTTGGCCTTTAAATCACAAGCCCTTCGTAAAAGTAAGGCCTGAACGTTCAGCTGTTGAAGATACTGCAGAGTCGATCGCTGTTATGGGTTGCTCATGGGGTAGTGGACATAAGCAGGCAGCTCTTAGTGTTGCAGAAATCATGCAGTCCCAAGGAATGCATCCTGTGACTATTGATATTCCTGATGAAATGCTTGCGGATTTCTGTGCAAAATATATTTAACATTCTGCTTCAGAGTAAGGCATATGCAGTGATTAACTTCTTGCGATGGGCCTCAGGAATGAGTGGTGTTTATAATGTAAAAGAAGATGAGCTCAAAAAGGTTATGAGACGTCTCTTGCTCGTTAATCCTGCTGTTGTAGTTGAGACTATTGAAGCTGTGTCAGAGCCTGTTATTAAGGCGTCTGAGCTTTTAGGCATTCCCTGTCTTCATATAGCGACAGACCTTGATAGAAAGTGTACGGTGCGAGATAAGCCTCACGAATACAATCATTTTAAGAGCTGCATTCCTTACTCAGAAGATGTGATGACTCCGAGAGTTTCTAAAACAGAAAAGCCCTCGCAGATCGTAGTGGTAGGACCTCCAACAAAAAGGGTTTACGATATAGAGAGATCTCCGCAGCAAATTAGGGATTTGCGCAAGGAGCTTGAAAAAGAGATTAAGGTTAAAATCCCTGAAAATAAGAAGTTGATCGTAATATCTACGGGAAGTAACGGTTCCTATTCTCCATACCCAGAGTTTCTTGCCGAGAAGTATGCAGGTAAGAGTGGTGAAGAGGTCCCATTCGTTTGTGTGGTGTTATGTGGTAGTAATACTGAATATTTTAATCACACATCTAAAGTTTCTTCTCGACTTCCTCCTGGTGTTATCGCTCCGTGTAAGTTGGTTGCTCCTGAAGCTGTAGAAAAGCTCTATAGAGTAGCTAGCCATGGAGGAGGTGTTATTGCTAAAGGTGGGGGGCTTACTGTGTATGAGCTTTCCAAGTGCGTAGCTAGAACGATATTTGATAATATTGCCTCTAGACCAAGTATACATATGGGTTTTTCCGGAAACTGCTTGTCATTGTTGAATTGGATCATAAAAAATGTGTTGCGCTTCAACGATGTGTTGCCTTGGGAAAAGGTGAATCAGGAATTCGCAATAAATCAAGGATTTGGAGCGTCTGTTTCAACAAAGTCTGATTTTTTTAGAGAATTCGATAAGTTGCTAGCTTCAGAAAATCCGGTCAAGTTGAAGACGAATGTGATGAAATTTAGTGAGAGACTCCCTGAGGTTATCTCTCAGGCTAAGCAAGCTGCGGCAACTGATCCTGAGCTTATTCGCAAAAGACAGTTTGTTTTGGATCCAAAAAGTGCTGCTAAGGTTATTTTTAATTAAGAGAGAGTTATGATACCATCCTGCAATTTAGAAGAAATTAACTCAAGATTACGATCTTTTAATCTAGCTCCTGACGGTAAGTCTGTTGGAGTGAAGGCTGGATATTCTGATAAGGAAGCTCAAAAAGTTACCGAGTTTTTTATTCAGAAGATTTCAGATCTTCGCAGTAATAAGATTTATCTAGGGTATACAGATAAAATGAGTCTTCTTAATGCAGCTGAAGGTCACCTCAACGCTGTTGTTTCGTTTAATGCAAAGTCTCTTAGTAAAGGTGTTGGAGGGTGTCAGAAAGACCCTATGTTAATGGCTATTTCTAAATTAGATAGACTTGTTGCTGCGCAGAAAGCTGTCTATTTCAATCGAAGCAATACTATGACACCTGAAGATGTAGCTAAGCAGTTCAAGACGAAGGTCTCTAAGGATATTACATTGAAATGGCTTTATGAGTCCACACATACAGAGCGTAAGCTAAAAGCAAAGTATGATAAGAGTTTGAAAGAGGGCGCTCATCCTGCTCCACCTTGTGCTAATAGGGCGGTCTCTTTTCGTCATAAGCTTAATAATTCAGAGCATGCGCCATTAGCCTGTTTGCTCCATCCTGAGGAAGTGGATTTTTTTAACAACACTTATACGCACAAGCAGATGGCAAGGTTGGATGAACATGTTCAATTAGATCCTGTAACATTACATCATAAGATTCTTTATAATGGTGTTTTGACGAATGTAGACAGGATTGATAGCGATTTGCATATTGCAAAAAAAGGGTATTTATATTCTAGAGATGGTCAGACTAGATATTATTATTGCCAAAATGGGGGGATTACCCCGTTTGATCCTTGCGAATGGACTCAGCTACCTGTATTTAGACAGAGAAAGCATGCTAGATCGGGGGATGATTATCGTCTTGTAATCAAAACAATTATCAATGAAAAAGAGGATGATAAGCATACGTGGATAGAGCTAAAGTCTCCTACGAATGTTTATAATGTCGGTTATTTCTGGGATGAAAGAGATTATCTTACCAAGCCTTGGCTTGCTAAGTCTATGCGTGGGAAGCTCTTTAGTTTAGATAAGAATGAGTTGATAGGTAAGGAAGGGGATATTCAAAAGACGGTATGTTCGATCACTAAAGAACAGTTTGAAAAACTCAAGTTCGAGGTGGAAAGGTTTCAAAATGGTCCGAAGCAAAAGATTTTTAATCTTGTGAATAGTAATTGTACTTCTTGGACTAGGGATATAGTTGCTAATGTTGGTATTGATATATCTTCAAAACAAAATATGGCTGCTGTTTTAGGCGGTGCTGAGATGGGGAATTGTTTTGAGGAGGGATCTGCTTTAGGTAAGATCGAGTATTTCTTTCAGGGGTTTATTGCTTTTTTTAGAAACCTTCTAGTTCTTGCTTTAGGAGGAGCCAGCGCATCGATTTCAAGATCGGAGTTTGATGTTAACGATCTACCTATAAGAGGTTTTTCTGATTTGTTTAGTGTCGACAGAACCTTAATGGACTATCCTAAGCGTGTCAGACAGTGGCAGGAAGCTGTAAATGAAGATAGGAAAAGAAAGGAGGAGGTTTTGAAGTTAACTCCGGAGTTTAATGCGTTAAGTGAGACTGGGAAGCAAAATGAACTCTTTAAGGTGAGACATACCTTGCCTGTAGATGTAAGGCTTTCAAATCCATCGCGACTATTTTAAAAGAAAGAGGCTGATTATACAGCCTCTTCGATCTCATAAACTGGGCTTATGTGAAATCCGGTTTTCTTGAGTGCAAATATGATTTGCGCTACTGGTTCCCACTCAGCTTTTTTATCTATGTGCAATAGAATTTTTGTTTTTTTGTGATCTCTGGGAAGTAGGCCCAGATGCTCTTGTTTGGTCAGCTCTTGTTCAATGGCTTGTAAATTCTCCATAAGGTACTCGTTGAATTCTGTAATCCACTTATATTCCCCGGCTGCTGTTACTGCAAGATTTACAATAGAAAAATCGCTTTCAGCATTTGTTTTGCTAAAGTCTTCATTTTCTGTGATCCTAACAAGATTTACTTCTGAGTCAAATAATGCAGCCCTTGTTACGGCAAGGGTTGCAAAAACAGCTATTACAAGAAAAAGAAAATCAACCATGGGAGCGAGGTTAAAGCCTGCTTTCCCTTTAAGCTCTTCTTCTGGAATTAAGTTCATAGTTGTTTTCCTGTTTTATTTACTGCTTTTGTTGTCTATCAAATGGGCCAGGGCTACTGCTTCGTTTTCAACGTAAGTTAGAGATTTGACTACTCTATACTTGGATGTTGAGTGAAGTACCATAGAAAGTATAGCTACAAAAATGCCCCCTACCGTTGTTCCGACCGAAACGCCAAGTCCGTCAAACAAGGAGGATATGCTTTCAAAAGATCTGTTAAGATCGTAAAATGCATAAAACATTCCAAGCACAGTACCAAGAAGGCCCAGCATCGGAGCTATTACCGCAATATCATGGATGATATTAAGTCTTTGCCAGAAGCTGACGCTCGCTCTTTTGCCTTCAGATTTCATCGATTCGAGCATAAACTGTAATCCATAATTTCTAGAGGAAACAGCTGAGGCAATCATTTTAGCAAATATTGTGTCCTTTTCTTTGCAAAGCTCCAATACATCCTCAAAATTGTTTGTAACAAGCTTCCCTTTAATACTTTTTATAAAAGAAAGGTTTGTTGATGCACGTTTCTTCAGGGTCACTGAATTGTATAGCCATAGCGCAAGGGCTGCGCTTGATAGACCAAAAAGTGCGAGGTAGATTGTAGGAGATCCGGAAAATACTTGGTTTAGGCTAATTTCTAAAACTTTTT
>VGMB01000157.1 GCA_016866585.1 Chlamydiota bacterium | reverse complement strand
AACTTCTCTGCCTCTATTTCTGTTGATATATCTGCTGCAGAAGTACACGCTGGTGATGTTCTAGAAAAAATCATCGAAGAATGCGCTAGAATAGGTGTAAAAGAGTTCCGAAAAGCTGAATTCCAGTTTGAAGGACTTTCTGTTATTTAATTTTCCATAATCTGGGTGTAGCGCAGCTTGGCTAGCGCGTTTGCATGGGGTGCAAGAGGTCGGAGGTTCAAATCCTCTCACCCAGATCCTTTTTTATGACCATTTTTCTTTCGCTTATTTTCATCACAAACATCCTAAAAAAATATTGTAATTTAGCCTTCATCTTTTAGCTACCTTTGCTAAAGCAACTCGATGGCACTTTAAACTTCCAACCTTTACAACCACACGAACTCTTAGTAATTTCTTTCTAAATTCGTTCACTGAGGAGGGATTTTATCGGGGATTTATTCAATATAATTGATATAATTATCTTGAGAATAATAGAATTGGCAAATTACTCACCATAATTTCCACTTCTATTTTTATTTATTGGAAGTTCCCTACTTTGCCACTTTCTTTTAAACGTAGCTCATATGACATTTTTCTCATATCATGCGATTTAATAATATAATTCTTGAATGACCTTAAGAAGACTCAAAGTGATCGATACTTTAAAAAGATAGGATATGAATCCTGTCCTTTATAGATATAATTTTCAGCAAAATTTCAACCACTTTTTCAATAATACTCTTCATAAAAACAAGAAATACATAGGATCGAGTTCAACAGGTCATAAGTTCCAATCTTCTCACACTGATCCTATATTTTCTTAGCAATCTTATTTTATTGAGTTTGAAAACCTACTCTTGAATTTATGAGTACTACTATAGGCAAAAAAGTCAAATGCACCTTTATTAATTGAATTGCCCTCCAAATACATAACATCCTCGATAAAAGGAGCTACCTCAAAAGCGTTTTAAGCCTATTTTTTGCACATTTAATAAAACGGTATAAGTGGGAGTCAGTTAAACAGACTAAACGTAAAAAAAACACGCTTAAAAAAGAAAAAAGCATCATGAAAAAACATGATACTTTTTCTAAAATTAAATCTATGCAAACTCAATATTCTCTTGTCAGAAAGAGTACTTTTTGCTGTACGAAGCAAATGAAAATCATATCCAGCAGCTAAATCTATATGATAAGACTCATTACAAATATACCTACTCCAACCCAGTCCAAGGTAAGTTTCGAACATTGGTTTAAATTTGTAAACCCATCAAGATCTCCATCAAGAGATGTATTATATGATTTAGGTTTATTATATGGATTAACAACATCAGCTTCCCCCTTGATATTCACATCCGTTTCTCCTGAATATTTTGTGAATAATACACTAACACTCGCATGATTTCCAATCCAAAGAGCTTTCAATCCAGTTAAAAAATTGGCTATTAATTTTTTTCCGAAATAAAAAGGACGCTGCAATAATACATCAAGCATATCAAGACTAAGTTAAGCAGAACCGTGTGAGTTTAAGGATCCTGATACTAATGGATTCCCTCTACTCAAATCAGCATATTGAGATCCACTACCACTACTTCTGTAGTACGTATATTGAGTATAAAAATTCCGATCATCCATGCCACGCATGTTAAAGCCAAAACCCAAAACACCTGAAGGAAGACTAAGATCGAGTCCTTGGTTTTGAATCCAAGCCCAACATATATAGTCAGCTATAAAATACAAATCCCATCAATCCTTTAATTTATAAGACGCACTTTTATTGTATCCAGCTGATATTCCCCCTTCTCTCCCAGCAGGAGAGTGGGAATGCTACCGGAAAACTCATCTGCACAACAAATACCCGAAAATAAAAACAAAGAGACTGTTAGATAAGTTTTACATATTTTCTTCATAAAATTTCCCTTGGATAAATGTTTTTTTGCAAATACTCCAAATTGATTTTCAATAAAAAACTCAAAATTCCTCATCCACGAGCTTTCCTTTAAATTTCTTATTTTTATTTTTTTTCACGTTTTTTTAAGCCTTAAAAAACAAAAAGCAACCAAAAAAACAATCCGTATAGCCTCAAAAATTGATCACAATTAGATGTGGGAAAACATGTCGATTCCCTGTCTATAAATTGTTTACTAAAAGTCGATAACCACCCTATAACAAGGTTTTCATAAATTCATGAACGCTTTGTTTACAAGTTATAGACAAAGTTACCACATGGATAATTCGTTGTAAGTTGTGAACATTTCCACACCCCCTATTAAAGAAGCTAAACATATATATAAGTTATTAACGTAAATCCCACAAATTTGAATGAGGGGAGCCAAATGTGTAGATTTTTTTAATTACATTCTTTTTTTTGACTAAAATAAGTGAGAAAATGGAAATCATAAGGCTCTTGCTTTCTAAATGAACCGTTCCTATACTGTCTTTCACAATATAACTGAGTGAGTTGAGATGAATTTATTTCAACAAATCTTCAAAACCTAGATATGAAAAAAACATGATCAATTGTGTGTTTAGGTTTTTTTGGAGATAAATTTTTTTTCACTGGTTAGAAAATATGGAAACTTATGATCGACCTAAGTCCTAAAAAGTTTTTTTCTTATGATGGCTATAAGGAAAAAGCAATATTTGAAAATACAGACTTTGTGTGGGATGTTATAAAAGAAATACCCAAATATCTTTCTCAAAAAAAATTAGGACAAATCAAATCATTTATCCCTGAAGGTGTAATTTTAAAAAATCCTGAGCTAATTTACATAGGAGAAAACTGTGAAATTGAGCCAGGGTGTTATATCCAAGGACCTTGTATAATAGATGACTTTAGCTCTATTAGATATGGAGCGTATATCAGAGGCAATGTTATCATAGGTAAAAATTGTGTTGTAGGGCACGCAACAGAAATTAAAAATTCTTTGTTCCTTGATAATGCAAAGGCTCCTCATTTTAATTATGTGGGTGACTCCATACTTGGTAATCACACCAATATCGGAGCTGGGGTAGTTTGTTCTAACTACCGATTAGACCAACAAGAAATAATTATTAAATGCAGTGAAGCTCTTTATTTCACAAAACTAAAAAAGCTTGGTCTTATTTTAGGTGATAATTCTCAGATAGGTTGCAATACGGTATTAAACCCTGGAACTATAATTGGAAAAGATTCCTTTTGCTATCCTTGCTTAAATATTGGTGGATACATTCCTGATAAATCAAAAGTAACAAAAAACTAAAAAATTATTATTAGAGGCTGAATCAATGACAGCGCAATTAGTTGCTGATAAAAAAAGTTTTTTAAGTAAACTTTCTGTGGGATCTCATTTCTTTTATCTCAAAGATAAAATCGAACAAGAGATTGCCAAAAGCATAGCTAAGCTGGGTGATAAATCTAAATTAAGAGATGCTATTGAGTATGCTCTTACTAACGGTGGAAAAAGATTTAGACCGCTTATTGTGCTCATGGTGGCAGAAGGAATAGGAAAAGGGCTGAATGTGTATGAGTCTGCTTTATCTGTCGAATTTATGCATACTGCTTCTCTAATAGCAGATGACTTACCTTGTATGGATAATGAAGAAGAGCGAAGAAATAAACCTTCCCTTCATAAAGTTTATGGTGAAGCTATAGCTCTTCTTTCTAGCTATTCTTTGATTACTGCAGCTTTTGAGAAAATTCACACTAATGCTCAAGTAATGAAGCAGCAAGGCTCTCCATATGCTGATATCGCAGATAAGGTGTGTTCTATCGCGTTAGAAGTGGCAACGCAGTGTGGTGGTCTGAAAGGGGCGACAGGAGGTCAGTTTTTAGATATTTTTCCTCCTAACATAACACTTGATGTTGTGAAACAAGTTATTTATAAAAAAACAGTGACCTTTTTCGAGGTTTCTTTTGTTTTTGGTTGGGTTTTTGGTGGTGGTGATCTCAATAAGATAGATTTGTTAAAGAAAGCAGCTTATCACTTAGGTATGGCTTTTCAAATAGCAGATGATATTGGTGATTTAGCTCAAGACGATAAAAATGAAAGAGACATCAATATGGCTAAGCTTGTTGGTAAAGAAAGAGCTTTAGCTATTTTTAATGAAGAAATAAAAAACTTTGAAAAGCAGCTAAGCGATTTAGAGTTACTTACACCTTCTTTTAATAAGATGATCGATAAGCTAAAATCGTTAGCTGCTAAGAATTCAGGCTCTTAAGATAGAGCCTCTACAATTTCTGATAAGGTATCGGAACCTTCTTTATTGACATCGCTAAGTCCTTTTTCTGATACCTTAGCTAGTATGAGTTTTTCTAACTCATCAACCATTGCAGGATTCTTTTTAAGTTCTTCTCTTCCAGCCTC
>VGMB01000156.1 GCA_016866585.1 Chlamydiota bacterium | reverse complement strand
AATCTCATTAAGAGAAAGAGCAGAACCCACTTCCTTTGAATTTATCCCACCTTCTACCAAATTCCAATAGCTATAATCATAATATAGGGGACGTGGAGCATAGCCATTTTTTATTGCTATGATTGCAAAATAAATCTCTTTAAACTTGGGATTTGCCGTTATGGCATATAATCTTGCAAATTTTGTCAAGTTGTCAGATGTATGCATTACCTCATTAAGAATCTGTCGATTATTTTCATCAGATTGATAAGCATCTGCTCGATAGCCTTCATACTTGCTAATTAAACTAATGAGGATAATTTGAGACGTGACTAAGAAGGCAAGTAGGGCAAAAAAGAAATAAATGAATTTGTCTTTTTTTTTGAATATAAAATCCAAAATGTCGCCTATTATTTAATTTAAATAAAAACTGAAACTTAAAACTGTAATTACAAGAATTGATGATTTAAACATAGTTCTCGCCCATGGGATATAGCATCTTTGATTAAATCCCTTGAAGCAGCAGTAAAGCCAAAGGAGATCACAACCGATAGCCATGTATAAGTATGTAAGGGATGTGTAACCTAAAATGGTTGGTAACAATGATACCGCACAGAAGGCTATGGTGTAATATAGCATTTGCATCTTTGTTTTCTTTACTCCTTTTATTAAAGGAAGAACGGGAATAGATGCCTTGGCATATTCTTCCATTCTATAAAGGGCAATAGCATAAAAATGGGGCATTTGCCATATTGCGACTATACTGAACAACAATAGGGATGCAAGATCGAGTCTACAAGATACAGCTGTGTAACCTACAACAGGGGGCATGGCTCCTGATATACTTCCGATTAGTGTTCCGTGAACTGATTTCACTTTCATCGGGGTGTAAACAAAAACATAGAAAATGAATCCCGCTAGGGCCGAACCTGTTGCGTAAAAATTTGTCGTTATAGCCATGGTAACGATGCCTAAAAGAAGTAGGGTGCATCCAAATATTAATGCTCTCATTACGCTGATGCTCCCTGTGACGAACGGACGCTTTTGCGTTCTTTTCATCATGCTATCTATTTTTCTGTCCTTGTAGTTATTAAACACACAAGCAGCTGCAATAATCAATGCAAGACCGATGGACATACCGAAAAATTTTTCAGCATCAAATTGCTGCCTTGATGCTAAAAGGAACCCTCCGATAGCTGTAATAACATTTCCAAAAATTATCCCAGGCTTGGTAAGAATCAGATATTTTTTCCACATTCTTGATATGCCTTTCTTTAAGTTTTAATTTTTTTGTTTACATAACTACAAGTCTAATGTCTACAAAAAATAAGTTCGCTAAGAACCTAAAACTCTTAACAATCTAGAAATTAATGAGTAAAAATATTTCTGTTTACGCTGTGTAAAATTAAATTTTTACTATTTTGTGGACAAACCCAAATCTTTCATGTAGAACGAAATTCATCCGAGATTCATTAATTTAGCACGGCGGAGTTGCTCGATACAGCCGCTATAGGTTTCATTATGAAAAAAATATTTAAACTCATCATCAGTCTACTTATTCTCATAGGGATCATTGCCGTATCACTGATCTATATAAGAACAAATAGTATTGATGTGCTTGAACCCAAAGGGGTTATAGCTCTTAAGGAGAAAGACATTATTGTCACTTCCTCTTTATTGATGCTCATTATTGTTATACCGACGCTGGTACTTACATGTTTTTTTGCTTGGCGCTACAGAGAAGATAGGAATGCAAAACATACTCCTGATTGGGAGCATAACTCTATCGCTGAGTATTGCTGGTGGGGGGTGCCAACGGTCATTATTTTTATCCTTGCTGTCATAACATATCGCACAAGTCATGAGCTGAATCCATTTAAGCCCATAGTGTCTGATAAAAAACCTATCCATATTCAAGCGGTAGCTCTGCAGTGGAAATGGCTTTTTATATATCCCGAAGAGGGTATCGCAACTATGAACTATATCAAATTTCCAGTAGACACTCCTGTGAATTTTGAAATAACTGCTGATGCTCCGATGAATTCGTTCTGGATTCCACAGCTTGGTGGTCAGATTTATGCGATGCCTGCGATGCGTTCTAAATTATCATTAATTGCTAATGAAAAAGGCACTTTTCGTGGTCTTTCGGCTAATTTCAGTGGTACTGGTTTTGCAGGGATGAAGTTCCAGGCAATGTCTGTTGATGATGTGGATTATGGTTCATGGCTTGCTCAGGCAAAAAGTTCGTCAAAGATCTTAGGTCAAGAGCAATATGATCAGATGGTGGCTCCATCTGAGAATAATCCGACAGAGACGTATGTGCTGAAAGATACTCAGTTATTTAACAATATCCTAATGAAATATATGGAGCCTATGCATTAACCGGCTCTCTTTAGCCTAGGAATTTTTATGTTTGGTAGATTAAATTTAGATGCTTTTAAACATGATTGGATTGAGAACCTCGCAGGGGTTTCTATGGTTCTTGGTGCCATCAGTATTATCGCTCTTTTAACATATACAAAGCGATGGAAATGGCTTTGGAAAGAGTGGATCACAAGCGTTGATCATAAAAGGATTGGCGTTATGTATATTGTCGTCTCTGCAGTCATGCTCGTTAAAGGGCTTGTTGATGCGTTGATGATGCGAGCTCAACAGGCTTGGGCTTGTTGTGGTTCTACGGGTTACTTGGAACCGGATCACTATCAGCAGATCTTCACAGCACATGGCGTGACGATGATCTTCTTTGTGGGTATGGGCCTTGTCTTTGGCCTTATTAACTTAATTGTTCCTTTGCAAATCGGTGCAAGGGACGTAGCGTTCCCATTCCTTAATAACTTAAGTTTTTGGTTTTTCACCGCAGGGGCTTTATATATTTTAGTCTCCCTTAATCTTGGTTTTTATGCAGGTACTGGATGGTCAGCGTATCCTCCTTTATCAGGGATTAAATATAATCCTGGTGTTGGTGTTGACTATTGGTTATGGAGTGTACAGATCTCAGGGGTTGGTACGTTGCTTTCAGGTATTAACTTCATGGTCACCATATTAAAAATGAGATGTAAAGGGATGTCGTTGATGAAAATGCCTGTTTTTGTTTGGGCGTCTCTTGTTACGATGCTTCTAGTTATTTTTGCCTTTCCTATATTAACAGCAACTGCTGCTATGTTGACTACGGACAGGGTTATGGACTCTAAAATCTTCACAGAAGATTTTGGAGGCAATCCTATGATGTATATCAACTTGTTTTGGGCTTGGGGTCATCCTGAGGTTTATATCCTTATACTTCCATTATTTGGAGTGTTTTCAGAAGTTGTTCCAGTATTTTGTCAGAAAAGGCTTTTTGGCTATAAGACGATGGTCTACGCTATCATCGGAATATCGGTTCTTGCCTTTATCGTTTGGTTGCACCACTTCTTTACGATGGGGGCAGGAGCCAATGTAAATGCATTTTTTGGGATAATGACGATGATCATAGCTCTTCCTACAGGTGTTAAGGTGTTTAATTGGATTTTTACTATGTTCAGAGGTAAGATCAAGTTGATGAGCCCGATGTATTGGTTTCTGGGATTTATCGTTGTATTTACTATTGGTGGCATGGCCGGCGTTCTGATGTCTGTTCCAGCTGCAGACTTCCAAATACATAATAGCTTGTTTCTTATTGCTCACTTCCACTTTGTTATTGTTGGTGGTGTTGTTTTTGGTTTCTTTGCTGCGTATACATATTGGTTCCCAAAGTTTACAGGTTTTAAGTTAGATGAAAGATTAGGAAAGATCGCATTTTGGCTTTGGCTGGTCGGCTTTCTCATGGCATTTACTCCGCTTTACCTTCTTGGCTTCATGGGCGCTACACGCCGTTTAGACCACTATGATGTCGCTGCTTGGCAGCCTTTATTTATTGTTGCATTTTGCGGCTCGCTAATCGTTATGATGGGTGTTGGTGTCCAGGTGCTACAGCTTGTTGTCAGTATCATGAATAGAAAGAAAAATTTAGATGTTCTGGAGATCCATGGAATGGACGCACTTTAGAGTGGTCTACAACATCGCCACCTCCTTTCTATAATTTTGCATTCACACCAGAAGTTCATGAAAGAGATGCATTCTGGGTAGCAAAACACACGAAACAAAAACCTGAAAAAAGAGAGTATCATGATATTCATATGCCATCAAATTCTCCTTTAGGATTTTACATAGGGGCACTTAGCTTCCTATTCGGTTTTGGTATGATTTGGTACATGTTCTGGCTCGTTATAGCCTCTACTGTAGGTATTGTGGTTTGTTGTATATTACATCTTTATCAAAAGCATAAAGAGTATAACTTACGTGCATCAGAGGTTGCTAAAATTGAACAGGG